>NZ_JBFBAF010000001.1:664086-803674 GCF_040682095.1 Amycolatopsis sp. NPDC051372 | reverse complement strand
TTGCGGCCGGCGACGTGTTGTCAAGGCACGCTTTCCCGCCTTGACAACACGTCACCGGCCGTCAACACAATCCAGCTTCGGGGTGCACCCCCCACGCAACACGCCCCGCGAGGCCCGAGAACCCACCCCACACAAACCCGACGCCACTCCCGCAAGAACCAGATCTAGTTAAAGTGACCACGTGGCCATCAACGCAGTCCTCTTCGACTTCTCCGGCACCCTCTTCCGACTGGAACAGGACTCCTCCTGGCTCACCGACGTCATCGACGACCACGGCCAATCCCTCGACCTGGAAGCCCAGACCGAGCTCATGCGCCGCATGACCGCCCCCGTCGGCCAGGTCGTCGAACTCGATGCCGAGTACCGACAGGCCTGGAACGACCGAGACCTGGACCCCGACCTCCACCGCAAGGTCTACCTCGAAGTCCTCTCCCGCTCCGGCGTCCCCCACCGCGACCAGGCCGAAGCCCTCTACAACCGCCTTATCACCCCCAGCGAGTGGACGCCCTACCCCGACACCGAAGCCGCCCTCAAACTCGGCGCGGCGGGCGGCCGCAAGGTCGGCGTCCTCAGCAACATCGCCTTCGACATCCGCCCCGCCTTCACCCAGCGCGGCTGGGACACCCACATCTCCTCGTTCGTGCTGTCCTTCGAGGTCGGAGCCGTCAAACCGCAGCCGGAGATCTTCCGCGCGGCCATCGACCAGCTGGGCGTCCGCGCCGAAGAGACCCTGATGATCGGCGACAGCGAAGAAGCCGACGGCGGCGCCCGCGCACTGGGCTGCGCGTTCGAACTCGTCGACCCGCTGCCGACCACAGAACGGCCGGACGCACTTCTCGGGGCTTTGCGCAAGCACGACGTCTTTTGACGTCTTGCGACGTCGCCCACACCGACCCCGTACCCTTTATGGGTGGCCCTACACCTGTTCGACACCGCGACCCGTGCCTCTCGGGAGTTCGTTCCCGTCCGCAGCGGAACGGCGTCCATCTACCTGTGTGGCGCCACCGTGCAGGGCGTGCCCCACATCGGGCACGTGCGGGGAGTGCTGAACTACGACGTCCTGCGGCGCTGGCTGCTCCACAGTGGACTCGACGTGCTCCTGGTCCGCAACGTCACCGACATCGACGACAAGATCCTCACCAAGGCCGCCGAAGCGGGCCGGCCGTGGTGGGAGTGGGCGACCAAGCACGAGCGCGCGTTCGAGAAGGCCTACGACGACCTGGGTTGCCTCCCGCCGTCGGTCAACCCGCGCGCGACCGGGCACATCACACAGATGATCACGCTCATGCAGCGGCTGATCGACAGCGGCCACGCGTACGCGGCCGACGGTGACGTCTATTTCTCCGTGAAGTCGTTCGACGGCTACGGCAAGCTCTCGGGCCAGCAGCTCGACGAGGTGCAGCAGGGCGAGACACCGACCCGCGGCAAGCTCGATTCACGCGACTTCACGCTGTGGAAGAGCGCGAAGCCGGGCGAGCCGTCGTGGCCGACGCCGTGGGGCGACGGGCGGCCGGGCTGGCACCTGGAGTGCTCGGCGATGTCGACCAACTACCTCGGCCCGGAGTTCGACATCCACGGCGGCGGCGTCGACCTGGTCTTCCCGCACCACGAGAACGAGCGCGCGCAGTCGAACGCCGTCGGCGACCCGTTCGCGCGGTACTGGCTGCACAACGCGTGGGTGACGATGTCCGGCGAGAAGATGTCGAAGTCGCTGGGCAACACCGTGTCGATCCCGGCGATGCTGGAGCGCTACCGCGCGCCCGAGCTGCGCTATTACCTCGTGCAGCCGCACTACCGGTCCACCGTCGAGTACTCCGACGGCGCGGTCGCCGAGGCGGCGCAGGGTTACCGCCGCATCGAGGCGTTCCTGCGGCGGGCGGCGGCCGCCGGTGAGGTGCTCGCAGGCGCCGTGCAGCCGGACTTCGCCACCGCGATGGACGACGACCTGGCCACGCCGGCCGCGTTCGCCGTGGTGCACAACACGGTGCGCGACGGTAATGCCGCGCTCGACGCGGGCGATACCCCCAAGGCACTCGAGCTGGCTTCCTCCGTGCGCGCGATGACCGACGTGCTCGGCGTCGATCCGCTCTCGGACCGCTGGGCCGACGGCGGCGGCAGCGAGACCCCCGTCCGCGAAGCGCTCGACGAACTCGTACAAGGCCTACTGGCCGAACGCCAGGAGGCGCGCGCCGCGAAGGACTTCGCGCGCGCGGACGCCGCCCGTGACCGCCTCACGCAGGCGGGCATCGTGGTTGAGGACACCCCGAACGGTCCGCAGTGGACGGTCAGGAACTCCTGATCCGTTCCACCGCGGTGGATTAAGGACTCGGTTACACATGGCAGGGAACTCACGGCGTCAGGGCGCCATCCGCAAGACCGGCACCAAAAAGGGCCAGGTCGTCGGCTCCGGCGGGCAGCGGCGCAAGGCGCTCGAGGGCAAGGGCCCCACGCCGAAGGCCGAGGACCGGCCCGGGCACAAGGCGTACCGCTCCGCCAACGCCGCGAAGACGCGGGAGCAGGCGCGGCAGAAGAAGGCCGACCGCCCGGAGCTCATCGCCGGCCGCAACCCGGTCGTCGAGGCCCTGCGCGCCGACGTCCCGGCCGTCGCGCTTTACGTCGCGGTGAACATCGAGATCGACGACCGCGTGAACGAGGCCGTGCGCCTCGCGGCCGACAAGGGCATCTCCATCCTGGAGATTCCGCGCGAGGAGCTCGACCGCAAGACCAACCGCGCCATGCACCAGGGCCTGGGCCTTCAGGTGCCGCCGTTCGAGTACGCCCACCCGGACGACCTCATGGAATCCGCGCGCGACTCGGGCTGCACCCCACTGTTCGTCGCGTTGGACGGTGTGACGGACCCGCGCAACCTCGGCGCGGTCATCCGGTCAGCCGCCGCGTTCGGCGCCCAGGGCGTGCTCCTGCCCGAACGCCGCAGCGCCGGCATGACGGCCGTCGCGTGGCGCACGAGCGCCGGCACGGCCGCCAAGCTCCCCATCGCCGTCGCGACGAACCTCACGCGGCAGTTGAAGGCGTGGGCGTCGCAGGGCCTGATGATCGTGGGCCTCGACGCGGACGGCACCGTGGACATCGACTCCCTGGAGCTCGCGGCGGACCCGCTGGTCATCGTCCTGGGCTCCGAGGGCCGCGGCCTGTCGCGCCTGGTGCGCGAGACCTGCGACGCCACGGTGTCCATCCCGATGGCGGCGGGCGTCGAGTCCCTGAACGCCTCGGTGGCCGCCGGCGTGCTGCTGGCTGAGGTCGCTCGCCGCCGCCGCGCGGCGGGCCGGCTGAGCTGACGTTTCTTCGACCGCTGCCGGGCTGCCTGTCATCGGGCGGCCCGGCAGTGGTCTGAATCCCCTCGGTGCGACCGGTCCCGGTTGCCCCTTTCGCGACCACCCTCAGTGATTCGCGTCCGGATCCGCTGGCCTTCACTCCACCGGGCCACCCGCTCGGGCTAAGGTCAGCTCCGGAACCGAGGGGGTCCGTCACCGATGTCGTTCGTTTCGCCGCTGTTCTTGTGGTACTTCATGCCCGCGGTGCTGATCGCCGTGCTGGTGTGCCCGCGCAGCTGGCGCAACGGCATCGTCGCGGTGGCGAGCCTGCTGTTCTACACGATCGGCGCCGGTCCGTACCTGTTCCTGCTGCTCGGCTGCATGGCCGTCAACTTCCTCGCCGGCCCGGCGCTCGAACCCAGCCCCTGGGACGTCCGCAGCACGCGGCGCAAGCGGATCCTCATCGGCCTCGTCACGCTCGACGTGCTGGTGCTCGTCATCTGGAAGTACGCGGGCTTCGCGACGCAGCAGATCGCAGCCGTCGCGCACTGGTTCGGCGGTGATGTCGGCGTCGCGAGCATCGTGGTGCCGATCGGCATCTCGTTCTACACGTTCCACCACATTTCGTACGTCGTGGACATCTACCGCGGCGAGCGTCGCGCGCTTCGCAACCCCGTGTCGTTCGCGGCGTACATCGCGATGTTCCCGCAGCTCATCGCCGGTCCCATCGTGCGCTACCGCGAGATCGCGGACCAGCTGCCGCAGCAGCGTTCCCACCGCCTCGACGACATCGCCGCCGGCTTCCCGCGGTTCGCACTGGGCCTCTGCAAGAAGTCCGTCGTCGCCGACTCGCTCAGCCCGATGGTCGAAGCGTGCTTCTCCACGCCCCCCGACCAGATGACCTTCGCGACGGCCTGGCTCGGCGCCATCGGCTACACGCTGCAGCTGTTCTTCGACTTCTCGGGTTACTCGGACATGGCCATCGGCCTCGGCCGCATGCTGGGCTTCCGCCTCCCGGAGAACTTCGCGCGGCCGTACTCCTCGGTCACCATCACGGAATTCTGGCGCCGCTGGCACATGTCCCTGTCCCGCTGGTTCCGCGACTACGTCTACATCCCCCTCGGCGGCAACCGCTCAGGCGCCGGCAAGACCTACCGCAACCTCTGCATCGTCTTCGTGCTGACCGGCTTTTGGCACGGCGCCCAATGGACCTTCCTGGTCTGGGGCTGCTACCACGGCGCCCTCCTGGTCATCGAACGCCGCTTCAACCTGGGCGACACCCCGGCCGGCCCGGTCGCCCGCATCGCCCGCCGGGTACTGACCCTGGTCCTCGTGGTGTTCGGCTGGGTGTTCTTCCGGTCCACCGACCTGCCGCACGCGCTGAGCATGATCGGCCACATGCTCCTGCCGGACTTCGGCGGACTCGGCGATGTGGTTTCGAGCGCGCTGACCAACCAGCGGTTGGTGATTTTGCTCTTGGCGCTGGCCGTGTTCGCGCTGCCGGCGCATCCGGTCACGGGGCCACTGCTGGAGTCCTCGCGGACGCGTCCGGCTACGGCTCTGCGGGTGGGCGTGATGACGGCCGGGTTGGTTTATGCCGCGATTCTGGTGGCTACGGGGACGTTCAGTCCGTTTTTGTATTACCAGTTCTAGCCGAGCGAGAGAGCACCGACGAGTGGCTTAGTTCGATGGCCTGAATCCGGATCCGAAAACCGAGGGTTTGCACCTTTTCGTTCACCGCATTGATCTGGTCGGCATGGATCGGGTGGCCATTTCGACGGTGGATCACCAGGTCGTTGAAGCTTCCCATGCCGCCGTAGAAAGCCATGAGGTCTGCGACGGAGGCATCGGGCACTCGCCGAGCTTGGTATGTGCATTCAGGGGATGCGGGCAACGCTATGAGAGTCAGCCCTGACCGTAACCGCGAAGTTTTTCCACCACATGCTCAATCTCCGCCGCCGGCAACAAAGCCGGAGTACCGGCCGAGCGGGCCAACAACCACACCTGACAGAGCCACTCCAACTGCTGAGCACGGTCATAAGCCGCAGCCAGCGTGGACCCATAAGTGACCGTGCCGTGGTTGGCCAGCAGGCAGCCCCGGCGAGCCTCCAGCGCCGGGAGGATGTGGGCGGCCAGAGCGTGGGTGCCGTAGGTCGCGTAGGGGGCGACGCGGATGGTGGGGCCGAGGGTGGCCACCAAGTAGTGGATGGGCGGGAGCTCGTCGACCAGCGTCGACGCGGCGGTGGCGTGGGCGGAGTGCGTGTGGACGACCGCGTTCACTGGGGCGCCGTCGGGGTCGGTGGCGTGGTTGTAGATGGTCAGGTGCATGGGCAGTTCGCTGGTGGGCCGGAGACTGCCATCGACGAGCTCTCCGTCCAAGCCGACGATCGGGATGTCGGCCGGCTGCAAAGTCGCGTAGTCCACACCGGTGGGGGTGACGGCGACGAGGGCGCCGTCGCGGATGGAGAGGTTGCCGGAGGTGGCGACGACCAGGCCGTCCGACGCCAGGCGGCGGGCGTAGGTGCAGAGGGCCGCGCGTTCGTCTTCGAGGATCAAGAGGCAAAACCTCCGCAACCGGCGCTGGTGGATATTGGCATTCTCGGGGCGAACATCCGTGCGGCGCGAATCGGCGACCCCGAAAAAAGAGCGGGCCCACCAAGTGTGGTGGGCCCGCCAAAGGGTGGGGTCAGCGAGCGGCGACGTCCTCCGACTCAGCGGCAGCGCCCCCAACGGGCTCCGGCTCCGTAGCCGCCTGGTCCGCCGGGTTCAGCAGGCGCAGGGCTTCCTGAACCGCGACATTCGTAGCAGCCAATCGGTCCGCCACCTTCGCGCGCAGGTCGAGCGCCAGGGTGCGGGCTTCGGTGGCCTCGGTCTGCTTCTGTAGGGCGTCGGCGAGGGCGGCGTCCGTTTGGGAGCGCTTGGTGGCGATCTCCTCGGACGCGGCGCGTTCGGCTTCGGCGCGGGCGGCGGCGGAGGCGGCTTCGGCGGCGGCGTCGGCCTCGACGCGGGCGCGGCTGGCCGATTCGTCGGCTTCGGCGCGGGCGCGGGCGGCGGCTTCGTCGGCTTCGGCGCGGGCGCGGGTGGCGTCGGCCGTGCGGGTCGCGATGTCCTCATTCGCGGCAGCGGTGCGCGTGGCGATGTCTTCGTCGGCCGCAGCCGTGCGCGTGGCGATATCTTCATTCGCCGCAGCCGTTCGCGAAGCGATGTCCTCGTCCGCAGTCCGGGTCCGACGCTCGATGTCCGCGTCGGCCGCGGCCGTACGCTCGTCGATGTCAGCCTCAGCCGAAGCGATACGCGACGCGATGTCCGCCTGCGCCTCCGACAGCAGCCGCTCGCGCTCGGCTTCCGCTTCCTTGCCCAGGCGCTCGACGGTCCGCTGCGACTCGTGCGCGTATTTGTCCGCCTCGGCGCGGGTGGCGGCGGCGTCGGCTTCGGCGGCGGCGCGGAGGTCGGCGATCTCCTCCTCGGCGAGTTGCATCATCATGCGCACGCGCTCGGCCATGGCTCCGGCGCCGGACGGGCTCGAGCTCAGCCGCACAAGGGCGGCTTTCGTCTCGGACAGCTCGTTCTGCGTAGTGGTAAGGGCTTTGGACAGCTCGCCGGCCGTCGCGATGGCCTCATCGCGGCTGTGGGACGTCTCCCTCAGCTCGCGCGCGAGCGCGGTGAGCCGCTCGTCGACCTGGCGCTGGTTGTAACCCCTGACCGCGACTGCGAACGGGGCGCTCTTGGGAGTGGCTTCGGACTTCTCAGGCGCGACCATCGGGCCACCTTAGTGAGGGCAGGTCCGTGTTTACGTACCGCCAAACGGCTGCATTACAAAATGCGCTACCCCCGGTCACGCATGGCATCGCAGACGAGGAGGGACGCCGGGGAGAACAACGCGGAAACAGCGGGAGACCGGAATGGACGGTCCGCAACAAGGCGCCGGATCGATCTTCGGCCCGACCGGCACGAGCCCGGCGAATACACGGCCCTGACAAGTCACCACCGTCGATCCGCAGCCGAGCAAGCCAGACGCCGAGCGAAGCCAGAAGCCGGGCGCAGCCCGCAGCCGGCAAGCCCGAACCGGTGAACACCCGACGCGGCTCCCCGACCCACTGGCCGCCGCCCGCTACCGTGCGCGTGAGCGCGACACGGGGAGGCAAGCGCGGTGCACCACTGGCAGGTCTACGCGACGATGCCCTTCATCGCCGCGCTGATCGGCTACGTCACCAAGCGCGTGGCCATCGAAATGATGTTCCGGCCCGTCGAGTTCGCCGGCGTCAAACCGTTCCTCGGCTGGCAGGGCGTGCTGCCTGCGAACGCCGAACGCATGGCGACGACCGCGACGGAAATGCTCACCACGAACCTCGTCGACCCGAAGGAGATTTTCGCGCGCCTCGACCCCGCGCAGGTCGCCGAGGAAATCGAAGAACCGCTGCTCGAAGTCGGCGAAGACGTCACGCGCGAGGTCATGGAGACCTACCAGCCGCGGCTGTGGGAGGTGCTGCCCACGACCGCGCAGCAACTGCTGCTCAAGCGCGTTCAGGCCGAAGCGCCGCGCGCGATCACCAAGATCATGCGGGAAATCGCGGCCGACATCGAAGACGTGCTCGACCTCAAGCACATGGTCGTGACCAACCTCGTGCGCGACAAGGCGCTCCTCAACCGCCTGATCCGCGACATCTCGAAACCGGAAATGCGGTTCATCGCGCGTTCCGGAATCGTGTTCGGCTTCATTCTCGGCTGCGTTCAGCTGCTCGTGTGGTCGTTCACGAAATCGCCGATCGTGCTGCCGCTGTTCGGTCTCGGCATCGGCTGGCTCACCGACTGGCTCGCCCTGAAAATGATCTTCCTGCCTCGCGAGCCGAAACGGTTCTTGGGCAGCTATACGTGGCAGGGCGTTTTCCAGAAGCGTCGCGACCAGGTCGCCGCCGACTACGGCGACATGATCGCCTGCGAGATCATCACCGTGCCCAACCTGCTGGAAGCCGTGCTGCGCGGGCCGAAGTCCGACCGACTGTTCACCATGATCACACGCGAGGTGCAGAAGACGATCGACGCGCAGGCGAGCGTGGTGAAACCGTTCGTCGCGATCGCCGTCGGCACGAAGCGCTTTCAGGAAATGAAGCAGACTGCTGCCGCGATCGCCGCGCGGCGCGTGCCCGAGACGTTCCGCCACGCCGAGGACTACGCCGTGAACGCACTCGACGTGCGCAACACGATCGTCGACCGGATGCGCAAGCTCACCCCGTTGGAATTCGAACAACTACTCCGCCCTGCGTTCCGGCAGGACGAATGGAAGCTGATCGCGGTCGGTGCGGTCATCGGTGGGCTGGTCGGCGAGCTCCAGGCGCTGGCCCTGCTGCACTGACAACTGCGATACGGTTTCTCCGGCGAGTGGAGGGAGGCCGGTTTGGACGCAGTCCTCGACGACCTCGCGCGGCACTGGCCGGTCTACGCCACGATGCCGTTCATCGCCGCGCTCATCGGCTACGTCACCAAGCGCGTCGCGATCGAGATGATGTTCCGCCCGCTCGAGTTCGTCGGGATCAAGCCGTTTCTCGGCTGGCAGGGCGTGGTGCCCAAGCACGGCGGCCGGATGGCGGCCATCGCGACCGACCTGCTGACCACGAACCTGCTCGACCTCAAGGAGATCTTCGAGAAGATCGACCCGGTCATCGTCACGCGCGAGCTGGAGCAGCCGCTGCTGCGGGCCGTCGACACGATCGCGCGCGACGTGCTGGAGGAGCACCACCCGCGGCTGTGGGAAGTGCTGCCGACGCTGGCGCAGGAGCTGCTGATCAAGCAGGTCCAGGCCAACGCGCCGCGGCTCGTGCGCGAGTTCCTGGAGGACGTGCGCGACAACCTCGACGAAGTGCTCGACGTGCGGCACATGACCGTCGAAAGCCTCACCCGAGACAAGGCCCTGCTCGTGCGGCTGATCCGCGAGACCTCGCGGCCCGAGATGGCGTTCATCGCCCGCGCCGGCATCTTCTTCGGGTTCGGCCTCGGCGTCGTGCAGGCGATCGTGTGGGCGTTGACGCGCCAGCCGCTCGTGCTGCCGATCTTCGGCGGCTGCATCGGCCTGTTCACCGACTGGCTCGCGATCAAGATGATCTTCCTGCCCCGCGAGCCCGTGCGCGTCGGCCGTGTGATCCTGCAGGGGAAGTTCCAGCGCCGCCGCGCAGAGGTCGCCCGGCAGTACGGCGAGCTGATCGCCGGCGAAGTCCTGACCACGGCGAACCTGCTCGAAGCCCTGCTGCGCGGCCCGAAGTCCGACCGGCTCGTGGCGATGGTCGAACGCGCGGTGGGCCACGCCGTCGACGAGCAGGCCAGCCTCGCGAAGCCCGTGCTCACCCTGGCCGTCGGCGGGCGCCGGCTGCAGGAGATGAAGCACGAGGCCGCGCGACGGGCGCTGGCGGAGCTGCCGCAGACCGTCCGCTACGCCGAGGGCTACCTCACACAGGCCATGGACGTCGCCAAGGTCATCGAGCAGCGCATGCTCGCGATGACGCCCGTGGAGTTCGAAGGGCTGCTGCGCCCGGCGTTCCGCCAGGACGAGTGGAAGCTGATCGCCGTCGGTGGCGTGATCGGGTTCATCGTCGGTGAGCTGCAGGTCCTGCTCATGCTCGGCTGACTTTTCGGTGGTTGCCCACACCTCGTTCACCCGAAGTGGCTACCGTGATCGAGTGGCGTCCGAACCCCAACAGCTGCCAGCCGTCCACGAGGCGTACCTGCCCCGCGAGCACGCGCTGCACCGTCCGCGGCACGGCAAGCGGCAGCTCACAGCGCTGATCTGCGCGCTGCTGTTCTTCACCACACCCACGCTGCTGTGGGTGTTCGGGGTGCGCCCGACCGAGATCGAGAACCACAAGCTCGCGGGTTTCCCCAGCATCGGCGACGGCTTCGGCTTCTTCACCGGCCTGCCGACGTGGGCCGTCGACCAGCTGTCCTTCCGCGCGAGCGCCATCAACGCGGCCGACGGCGTCAGCCGCGCGATCTTCGGCGAGGACGCGCCGCTCGACCAGGGCTCGTCGTCCGACTCCGGCCCCATCCCCGCGCCGCCGCTGCAGCAGCCGGGCGCGCCCAACCAGGGGCCTGCGGCGCCGAGCCTGCCCGGCAGCAACCAAGCCGGCTACCGCAAGGTCGTGCAGGGTCTCGACGGCTGGCTGTACTACGGCTACGACGCCGAGTCGAAGTGCACGCCCACGCAGGACATCGACACGACGCTGAAGAAGGTCAACGAGCTGCGCACCGCGGTCGAGGCTTCCGGGCGCAAGTTCATCTTCGTGGTGACGCCGGACAAGACGACGATGGTGCCCCAGTTCCTGCCCGACAGCTTCCCGGGCAAGGAGTGCTCGCAGGCCGCCGCGCCGAACGACTGGTACAAGATGACCACCGTCGGCCACTCGCTGGATCTGCGCCCGGCGCTGGCCGCGTCCGCCGCCCGCGTCGGCCACCCGATCTACGCCCCCAACGACACGCACTGGCGCGACGAAGGCGGCCTCGTCCTCACGCGGACCCTCGCCGAGACCGTGCAGCCCGGCGTGACGACGAGCTGGCTGTCCACTCCGGACGGTGTATACGACGCCGTCGCCGACCTGCCGCTGCTGATCGGCAAGTCGGGCACCAAGTCCAACACGCAGTACAGCCTGAAGCCCGACGGCGTCACCGACCGCGCGGCGGGTTTCCTCGCCAACATCGACCAGCCCGTGCACCACAGCTCGCCCCCGCTGGTGGGCACGATCGCCAAGCCCACGCTCGTCTACGGCGACTCGTTCAGCCTCGCGTCCTCGCGCTACCTCTCCGCGGCTTTCACGAACCTGACCTACCTCGCCTACTCCACTGACAAGACGCCCCAGGCGCAGGCGGTGAACGAGTTCGTGAACTCGCAGGTGGTCGTCCTGCAGGCCGTGGAACGCAACGTCGCGGGCGGCCTGGTCCCGTTCACGGACGACGGCTTCATCAACGCGGTGAAGACGGCGATGGCCGCGCACCCCATCAAATAGGTCAGACGGCTACGGGTGTCCGCTCGGCCGGAGCGGTCACGCGGACGCCGGTGCGGCGGTCGCGCGCCCAGGAGATGGCGCGGCAGATCAGGTAGATCAGGAACGAGATGGCCGTGACGAAGGCACTCACCGGTTTGCCCGGGGCCAGCGACAGGATGATGCCGCCCAGGGCCGCGACCTCCGCGAAGATCACCGACAACACCGTCGCGCGCAATGGGCTCGCCGTGACGCGGGCGGCGGCCGCGGCGGGGGTCACCATCAGGGCGACCACCAGCAGCGACCCGACGATCTGCACGCTCAGCGCCGTCGCGACGCCGACGAGCAGGGAGAACACCACCGTCAGCGTCTTCACCGGCACGCCGCGCGCGACGGCGACGTTGCGGTCCACGCTGGCGAACAGCAGGGGCCGGTAGACGCACGCCAGCACGGCCAGCACGGCGACGGCCGAGATCACCAGTGACGTCAGGTTCGTCGAGTCCACGGTGATGATCTGGCCCGTCAGAATGCCGAACTTGTTGGCCGACCGTCCCTTGTAGAACGACAGCAGCAGCACGCCCATGCCGAGGCCGAAGGACAGGATCACGCCGATCACGGAGTCGCGGTCGGCGTCGCGGGTGCCGAGGATGCCCAGCAACAGGGCGGCGGCCACCGCGCCGAGAAGCGCGCCGTACTCGACGCCGACGCCGATCAGCAGTGCGCCCGCCGCGCCGGTGAAGGCCAGCTCAGACGTGCCGTGCACCGCGAAGGACATGCGGCGCATCACGATCAGCGGACCGAGGATGCCGGCGAGCAGCCCGAGCACGGCGGCGGCGATGAGCGCCGTCTGCACGCCGTCCAGCTCGGTGATCAGCTCCCACGTCTTGGCGAAGTCGAACATGCCGTCCAAGGCTCAGCCCACTGCTTCCTGCTCGTGGTGGTGTGGTTGGTCTTCACACAGGGAGCTCTGCGAACCCGCGATGTGGATCTGACCGCCGACGCGCAGCACCTCGACGCGGGTGCCGTACAGCTCGGACAGCGTCTCGGAGTTCATCACCTCGTCGGGCTTGCCGACCCGGAACGAGCCGTTGACCAGGTACAACACGCGGTCGACGAACTGCAGCACCGGGTTGATCTCGTGCGTCACGAACAGCACGGCCGTGTCCGCCGTGCGCCGGCGCCGGTCGATCAGCTCGCTGACCGCGCGCTGGTGTGCGAGGTCGAGCGAAAGGAGCGGTTCGTCGCACAGCATTACGGACGGGTCACCGACGAGCGACTGCGCCACCCGGAGGCGTTGCTGTTCACCGCCGGAAAGCCGCCCGATCGGCTGCTTCGCGTACGCCGTGCCACCGACGGCCTCGATCGCCTCCGCGACGCGACGCCGGCGGTCGCGCATGCCGAACACGCCGGTCCCCCAGCGGTGCCCGTCGAGGCCCAGACCCACGAGGTCGACACCACGCAGGGTCAGGCCGTCGTCGATCGCGCGCTGCTGCGGGATGTAGCCGACCTTGCGGTTGGCGCCGCCCGGGCGGCCACCGGCGATCTCGATGCTGCCGGCCGAGAGGCCCTGCATGCCGAGCAACGCCTTGAGCAGGCTGCTCTTGCCGGACCCGTTGGGGCCGAGGATCGCGAGGAACTCGCCCTGCTCGACGTCGAGGTCGAGCCCGGACCAGAGGGTGCGGCTGCCGAACGCCAGGCCCGCCCCGCGGACGCGAACCGCGGGGCGAACCGTCGAGAGCGCGGCGGACATCAGCTGTTCAGAGCCCCGGACAGCGAGTCCACTTCCTTGGTCATCCAGTCAATGTAACCCGTGACGTCGGCAGGCAGCGTCTCGGCTACGTCGACCACGGCGACGTTCGACGCCTTCGCGTCCGACACCACCTGCTGGGTCAGCGGGGTGACCGTCTGGACGTTGTTGATCAGGGCCTTGACCTGCTTGTTCTTGATGAGCTGGGTGAAGTCGTTGACCGCCGTGGCGGGCACGTCGGTCTCGTTCTCGACCGCGTCGGAGAAGGCCTTCGGAGTCGCGTCGGTGATCTTCGCGGTCTCGAGCAGGTAGTGCGCCACGGGTTCGGTCACCACGACCTTGGTGCCCGGGTGCGCGGCGCCGACGGCTTCCGTCTTCTTGACCAATGCGTCGACCTGGCCCTTGAACGCCTTGGCGTTGTCGTCGAAGGTCTGCTTCGACGCCGGCTGGATCGCGCTGAGCGCCGAGGCGACCTGGTCGGCCACCTTCTCCACGCCCGGCAGGTCGAACCAGACGTGCTCGTTCTCGTCACCGGTCGCGGCGATGTCGTAGGCCACGAGCTTCTTCGCACCCGAAGCCTGGTCGGCCAGCTTGCCGAAGAAGTCGTCGTAGCCGCCGCCGTTGGCGAGCGTGAGCTGCGCGTTCTTGGCCGCCAGCGCGTCGTCGGCCGTGGACTCGTACGAGTGCGGGTCGGCCGTCGGGTCGTGGATGATCGACTTGACAGCCACCTTGTCACCGCCGACGGCCGTGACGACGCTGCCCCACACGTCCGTGGCCGCGATGACGTTGATCTGCCCCGTCGTGGAACCAGAGCCGGAACCGGTGCCGGAGCCCGAGTCGGTGCTGGAGCAAGCGCTGAGCGCGAACACGGTCAGAGCCGAAGCGGCGGCGAGCACGCCGCGGGTGCGGCGGGTACTCAGGCGGGAACTCATCGAAGACTCTCCTGGGTCGAACCGATCAGCTAATGGAAATCGTTGTCAGTTTCACCTTACCCCATCCGAATGACAAGAGGAGCTCCACCGGGTGGCAGACCACGTCTCCGTCACTCAGCGGATCGAGACACTCACCACAGGGGTGTCGCTTCTGGAAAACGATCTGAACCGTTACGGTTTGCGGATGGGCCGTCCTATTCGCACCCGGAGGCAGGCGACATTGGCGTCGCTGGCGGCGGAGCTCGGGGTGTCAAGGACCACCGTGTCCAACGCGTACAACCGCCCCGACCAGCTGTCTCCCGAACTTCGCCGGCGCATCCTCGAGACCGCCCGCCGCCTCGGTTACCCCGGTCCGGACCCGGTAGCCCGTTCGCTGCGCACCCGCAAGGCCGGCGCCGTCGGGCTGCTGCTCACCGAGAACCTGTCGTACGCGTTCCGTGACCCGGCGGCGGTCGGTGTGCTCGAAGGCCTCGCCCTCGCCTGCGAGGACGCCGGGGTCGGCCTGCACCTGGTGCCCGCGAGCCCGGGCCGCGAAGACGTCGCCGCTGTGCACCGCGCCGGCGTCGACGGATTTGTCGTCTACTCCGTGCCCGACGACGACCCGCACCTGGCCGCCGTGCTGGAGCGGCCCGTCCCCACGGTGATCATCGACCAGCCGCGCATCGAAGGCGTGGACCGCGTCGGCCCGGACGACGCGGCCGCCGTCACGCGCCTGGCCGAGCACCTGGTCTCGCTCGGCCACCGGCAGGTCGGCGTGCTGTGCATGCGCCTGGCGCGCGAGCGCAACGACGACTTCGTGACCGCGCAGCGCCAGAGCAGCGCCCACTTCCACGTGCAGCGCATCCGCCTCGAAGCCCTGGCCACGGCGTTCTCTGCCGCAGGTGTTGATTGGGCCACCGTGCCCGTGGTGGAGCGCTTCGACCACACCGTCGACGACGGCGCTTCGGGCGCCCGCCAGCTGCTCGACGCGTACCCGCAGGTCACGGCCGTGATCTGCACGTCGGACATCCTCGCGCTCGGCGCGCTGGCCGAAGCCGAACGACGGGGCCTGCGCGTGCCGCTCGACCTCACCGTGACCGGCTTCGACGGCATCGCCGAGGCCGAGCGCCTCGGGCTCACCACCGTGCACCAGCCCGTGCTCGAGAAGGGCAAGGTCGCGGGGCGGCTGCTGCTCGGCTCGGCCGAGCGCGTGGGCCCGAAGGTGATCACGCTGCCCACCGAGCTGCGGATCGGGCGCACGTCGGCGCCGCCGCGGACCGTCGAGGAGCCGTGGTTCGGGGGCTGACCCCCGACAGCAGGGGAATGCCCCTGTTTTCCGGTGACTTCGGACCTATCCCGTTGTACCTGACGCTCCGGACGGGTTCCATGGGAGGGACCGCCCGCATAGTCGGGGAAGCGTGGCCGAAAGGTGACCATGACCTCCATCGACGTTCTTCTCAAGCGCAACGAGGAACTCGGCAATGTCGTGCCGGGCGACCGCTCGTCGCCCAAACCCTCGTTGCACGTGGCCATCCTGACCTGCATGGACGCGCGCGTGCGCGTGTTCGAGATCTTCGGCCTCATCCAAGGTGAGTCCCACGTGCTGCGCAACGCCGGCGGCGTGGTCACCGACGACATGATCCGCTCCCTCGCCCTCAGCCAGCGCAAGCTCGGCACGCGCGAGGTCCTGATCGTGCAGCACACCAACTGCGGCCTCTCGACGGTGACCGAGGACGACTTCAAGGACGAGCTCGAACAGGCCACGGGCCTGCGGCCGACCTGGTCGGTGGAGGCGTTCCGCAACGTCGAGGACAGCGTGCGCGTGTCGATGGAGCGCGTGCGCCGCAGTGACTTCCTGCCGCACACCGACAACGTGCGCGGATTCGTCTACGACGTGAAGACCGGGAGCCTGACCGAGGTCGTCTGAGCCGCGTCGGTTTCAATGGTCGGCGTGGCTGTGGACGCGGACGTTCTGATCGACTGGTTCGGCACGCACGGGCGAGACCTGCCGTGGCGCGAGCCGGAGTGCTCCGCGTGGGGCGTGCTGGTGAGCGAGATCATGCTGCAGCAGACGCCGGTCGCGCGCGTGCAGCCGATCTGGCTCGAGTGGATGGCGCGCTGGCCCGTGCCCTCGGCGCTGGCCGCGGAGACCACCGGCGAGGTCGTGCGCGCGTGGGGCAAGCTCGGTTACCCGCGCCGCGCCTTGCGGCTGCACGCGGCGGCCACGGTGATCGCGGCCGAGCACGGCGACGTCGTGCCGTCCGATGTGGACACCCTGCTCGCGCTGCCCGGCATCGGCGCGTACACCGCGCGGGCCGTGGCGGCCTTCGCCTACGGCAAGCGGGCGCCGGTCGTCGACACGAACGTGCGGCGGGTGGTCGCGCGGGCGGTGCACGGCGCCGGCGACGCGGGTCCGGCGTCGAACACGCGCGACATGGCCGACGTCGAGGCGCTGCTGCCGGCCGAAGACGCGCCGGCGGCCAAGCTGTCGGCCGCGTTGATGGAGCTGGGCGCGCTGATCTGCACCGCGCGTGCGCCGCGCTGCGCCGACTGCCCGGTGTTCGACACCTGCACGTGGCAGCACAACGGCCGGCCGGAGTACGCGGGGCCGGCCAAGCCCGTGCAGAAGTTCGCGGGCACCGACCGGCAGGTGCGCGGCCTGCTGCTCGACGTGCTGCGCGGCAGCGAGGGACCCGTCGAGAAGGCGCGGCTGGACATCGTGTGGCACGAGGCCGGGCAGCGCGACCGGTGCCTCGACTCGTTGCTGGTCGACGGCCTGCTGGAGCAGACGGACAGCGGGCTGTTCGCGCTGCCGGGTGAACACTGACGGACTGGTTCTCACGGGGTACGACGAAAGTCGGCAAAAAGTTGTCATGATCTCCGTGGCGGGTTAGCTTTCCCCGACGTTCTCTGTTCCGGCGGAGGAGATTCACATGGGGGAAGCCACTCGCCGTGCCGTGCTCAAGGGCGGGCTCACGGTCACCGCGGCGGGCGCACTCGGCCTGGTCGCGACACGGACGGCGACAGCGGTGACGGCGGTGACCGCGCCGCAGATCCACCCGACGCACGAGTGGAACGCGCGGCCCGCGACGGACGCGATCGTGGTGGAGAACCACAAGCCGACCTACATCGTGGTGCACCACACCGTCGATCCGGGCAACAACACCGACTATTCGCTGCCCCACGCGTTGCAGATCTCGCGCGACATCCAGAACTTCCACATGGACACCCGCGGCTGGATCGACACGGGCCAGCAGTTCACGAACAGCCGCGGCGGCTACGTGACGGAAGGCCGGCACCGCAGCCTCGAGATCCTGCGCGGCGGCAAGCAGCACGTGCAGGGCGCGAACGTCGGCAACCACAACAGCGAATGCCTCGGGATCGAGAACGAAGGCCTGTACAGCACGGTCGACGTGCCGGTGGCGCTGTGGAATTCACTGGTCTCGCTGGTCGCCTACATCGCCGACCAGTACGGGATTTCGCCGAGTTTCATCAAGGGTCACCGGGATTTCAATTCGACGGAATGCTGCGGGCAGGTGCTGTACGATCGGCTTCCGGAGCTGCGGACGGCCGTTTCCCGGGTGCTCGGTGTCGCGGTTTCGCGGGCGGAGGTGCCGGAATGGCCGTTGCTGAAGCCCGGCGACGTAGGGCCTCGGGTGCTTACGGCGCAACGATTCTTGCGCGCTTCGGGCTACGGCGTGCCGACCGATGGCGTGTTCGGACAGTCCACAACGGACGCCGTAGCTGTTCTGGCGTCCGCTCACGGGCTGTCCCGCGACAGCTGCACGGCGGCGCGGGCGGCGGACGAGTCAGGGTTCCTCGGCTCGGACGTGTGGCCGCTCATCGTGCCGGCGGGGAAGTCTGCCGCGGCATGGCGGGTGGAACTCGCCCACTGACCCCGGCGGGTCACGCGGGCCGGCGAGGGCGGTCCGCGTGACCCGCCGGTTTGCTCACAGTCCGGCGAGGAACGCTTCCACCGCGCCGCGGTAGATTTCCGGCGCCTCGACGTGGGGCAGGTGCGCCGAGCCGGGGATGACGAGGTGTTTCGCGCCCGGCACCTGCGCGGCGACCTGCGCTTGCTGTCCGGCCGGCATGGCCGTGTGCTCGCCTTCGACGAGGAGCAGGGGACACCGGACCGAGTCCACAATGGACCAGTATTCGCGGCGGCCCCATTCGGCGGCGATCTCGTAGAGGTTCTCCAGGTTCGCGATCAGGTGGTAGCCGTCTTCGCGTTCCTCGACGCATTCGGTGAAGTAGTCGCCCGCGGAGCCGAAGAACTCGCGGACGTGGGCGAGTGATTCGAACGGCACCGGCCGGCTGTCGAAGTAGCCGCGCCAGGTCTCGACGGTGCGGCCGCGCTGGTCGGGCGCGAAGTCCTCGCTGACGACACCCCGGACGAGCTCGGGGTACTTCGCCGCCGTCGCCCAGGCGTGGAGGCCGCCCATGGAGTGGCCGATCAGCACGGACGGGCCGATCTCGCTCAGCACCTCGGCGATGTCCTCGGCGAACTGCTCGGTGGTCCACGGTCCGGTGTGCGGCGCGCGGCCGTGACCGCGGGCGTCGAGGGCGTGGACGGAGCCGTAGGGCTTGAGCCACTGGGCGACCGGCCACCACGTGCGGGCGCGGCCCATCAAGCCGTGCAGCAGGAGCACCGACACGCCCGTGGTGTCGTCGCTGCCGAAGTGGATCAGCCCAGGTCGCATGGAGTCTCCTGCCGTTTCGTCCGGTAGCCAATCACACCCGAACCGGCACAGTGTGCCGAAGCCACTCCTTTGAGGGTGGTGGCGGGGAGGAAGGTTGGAAATAGGGTGAAACGATGCGCAGCCACCGAACCGCCGCCTTCGCCCTCGCCGGTGTGCTCGCGCTGTCCGCGTGCAGTGCGGACAATCCGGACACCACGCCACTGCATCCGTCCGCGGGGGCGAGCGGCGCCGGCGACCCGTATTACCCCGAAGACGGCAACGGCGGTTACGACGCGCTCGACTACCACGTCGACGTCGGCTACGACCCCGCGAGCGGCCACCTCGACGGCGACACGACCGTGACCGCGAAGGCCACGCAGGACCTCAGCCGGTTCAACCTGGACCTGCGGGGACTCGACGTCGCGTCGGTCGAGGTCGACGGGAAACCGGCGACGTTCAGCCGGGAGAAGGACTTCGAGCTGGTGATCACGCCACCGCAGCCGTTGCGGGCGGGCTCGACTTATCGCACGCGGGTGCGGTACTCCGGCGACCCGTCGAACACCGAGCACGACGGCGGCAGCGAGACCGGCTGGAGCCGCTCGGCCGACGGCGGCGCGTTCATGGTCGGCGAGCCGCATTCGGCGGCGTTCTGGTACCCGGTGAACGAAACCCCACGTGACAAGGCGACGTTCAGCGTGACCGCGCACGTGCCGGACGGCTGGACGGTGATTTCCAACGGCCGTGAGCAGGGCAGTTCTTCGGCCGGCGGCAAGACCACCACGACGTGGACCGAGCCGAACCCGGTCGCCGGCTACCTCACGACGATCGCGATCGACAAGTTCACGGTGAAGCGCTCTTCGCTGCCCGACGGCACGCCCGTGGTGTCGGCGTACGCGCCGGGCGCCGAGTCGCTCGAGGCCAGTGGCGACCGGCTACCGGACATCCTGGGGTTCCTGAGCAGCAAGTTCGGCCCGTACCCGCAGAGCGCCGCCGGCGGCATCTACCTCGCGGAGGACATCCACTTCTCGCTGGAGACGCAGACGCGCCCGACCTACGCGAAGTGGGCCGACGTCCTCACCCTCGTCCACGAGAACGCCCACCAGTGGTTCGGCGACTCCGTGTCGCTCGACTCGTGGTCGGACGTCTGCCTCAACGAGTGCTTCGCGTCGTACGCCCAGTGGCTCTGGTCCGAACGCGAGGGCCAAAACCTCGACGACCGCTACCGCGCGGCCCTCGAGATCACCCACGCCAGCACGGACTTCTGGAACCGCAAGCTCGTCGACCCGGGCCCCGGCCACGAGTTCGAAGCCGTGTACGACAAGGGCATCCTCGCCCTGCACGCCCTGCGCCGCCGCATGGGCGACGGCCCGTTCTCCACCCTGCTGCGCGACTGGCCCGCCGAGCACCGCCACGCCAACGCCACGTGGGCCGACTTCACGAAACTCGTGAACCGCCTGGCGGGCCAGGACCTCAGCCCCTTCCTGGACGACTGGTTCCGCACGGCGAAACTCCCGTCGGACGAGGACCTCTACCCGGGCACACTCCACCCCTGAGCTGGTCTTTTGCCTCGCGCCGACCGCGACCGCTAGCCCTGCCGCCCCTGAGCCGAGGCGCCCAGCAGCGACCGGGTCAGCGCGTTACGCGCGTCCGTCATCTCCGCCAGCGCGCCGCCCAGTTCGGCGTCGCCGACGACGGCCTCGGCGTCGGGGTTGGCGGTGAGGCTGCGCAGCGTCGCGCGGCGGAGGAGTTCCTTCACGAAGGACGCGGTGACGCCGTCGGTCGCCTCGACGATCGGGGCGAGGTCGGCCGTCACCTTGAGGCCGCGTGAGTACAGCTCGAGCAGTGCGGCGCGGCCGGCGGCGTCGGGCAGCGGGATTTCGACGGCGAGGTCCACGCGGCCCGGCCGGTCGGCCAGCGCCTTCTCCAGGTCACCCGCGCGGTTGGTGGTGAGGAGGAAGGTGACGTCGGCGTCTCCGCCGACGCCGTCCATGGCGTCGAGCAGGCTGAACAGCAGCGGTGTGCCGCCGCGGGAGTGGTCGCGGTCCTCGGCGATGAGGTCGACGTCCTCCAGCACGACGACGCTGGGCTGCAGCCGGCGCGCGAGCGTCGCGGCCTTCGAGACGAAGCGCATCGCCGAGCCGGTGAGGATGACGACCGTGCTGCCGGGCAGCCGTCCCATCAGGTAGCGGACGGTGTGCGTCTTCCCCGTGCCCGGCGGGCCGTGCAGCAGCACGCCGCGCTTGAGGTGCTGGCCGGCTGCCAGCAGGCGTTCGCCGTGTTCCGCGATGCCGAGCGTGTGCCGCTCGACCGCGTCGAGCACGCCTTCGGGCAGCACCACCTCTTCCGGACCGATCGCAGGCCGGGGCAGGAAGGTGAGCAGCTCGTTGCCGCGGTGCTCGCTCACGCCGAACGCCAGCACGTGGCCGCGCAACACGTCGTGCTCCGCGATCAGCTGCTCGATGCTGTCGCGCGTGGCCGTCGCCGCGGCGCGCTCGCCGGCGATCACCTCCAGGCGGCAGTACATCTGCCCGTACTGCTGGTTGGTCCCCCGCACGCCGACGATCACCGGCGTCCCGTCGGGCGCGGCCGTCCCCACCAGCCCGAGCTGCACGACCTCCGCCGCCGCGTCGGGCCCGATCGTCGCGGTCGTGTAGTCGACGGCCCCCAGCTCGTACAACTGGTGGTTTCGCGCGGCGAACAGCATGCCCACCAGGTCCTCGTGGCCGCGCTGCCCGCCCGCGATCCCGAACCAGTCCGTCCGCACACCATGCTCGGCGAGGTACGCGTCGACACCCGCCTGGATGTTGGCGTGCTCCCAGTCCTCGTAGTTGCGTGTCACCACCAGCGCCTGCGTCAGCGCCACCCCGAGATGCCCGGTGACGCGGTCGATCAACTCGTTGGCCTGCCGCGAGCCGACCGCGTCGGCCGTGGCTTTGATGATGCGCTGCAGGTCGCGTGCGAGTGCTTCGTGATCTTCCCCCATGCACCCCAGAGTGGCATGAATCGCCCAGTCAGGCCACCGCCGTCAGGTACCGCGAGTAGTCCGGCAGATCGAAACCGTTCAGCACCGCGAGCATCGAGCCGAACAGCAGACGCTCCGGCAGATGCGGCAGAATACGCATGCCGAACTGCTGCAGGCGAACGCCAAGGGCACTCGAAGGCGATCCGGCGCGCGCGTTGGCGCGGCCCATCTTCTGGTTCGCCGACACCCACGGCCGGAGGCGGTCCTCATACGCAGCCCATGCCGCAGGGACATCCGGCGCGGCCGCGAGCTC
The DNA here is from genome assembly GCF_040682095.1 of Amycolatopsis sp. NPDC051372. Classification (NCBI taxonomy): domain Bacteria; kingdom Bacillati; phylum Actinomycetota; class Actinomycetes; order Pseudonocardiales; family Pseudonocardiaceae; genus Amycolatopsis; species Amycolatopsis sp. NPDC051372. The sequence continues at coordinate 781,820 of NZ_JBFBAF010000001.1, read as the reverse complement.
ACCGGCCAGGACGTAGGCGCCGACCAGGGCCAGGCTGGTGCCCTGGCCGGACGAGGGTGAGGCGCAGAAGGCGGCGTCACCGAGCAAGCCGAAGCGGCCGGCCGACCACGAGGGCAGGTGGACCTGGCTGACGGAGTCGAAGTAGAAGTCGGCAGCGTCGTCGAGCTGCGACACCAGTTCCGCGGTCTCCCAGCCCAAGCCCGACAGCCGGGAACGCACCAAAGACTTCTGCCAAGCGATGTCCCGGTAGTCGTGGTGCAGGTCGTCGGCATGGAACGAAGCGAAGGCCATGAAGGCCTGGTTCGAGTTGATCGTGCGGACGCCGATGCTGCGGCCCGGCGCGTTGTGCACCAGCGACCAGTTCTCCAGACCCAGGTGGTTGCGCGCGGTCCAAAACGCCAGGTAGCGACCCAGGTGCTGCAACGGCACGTCGCCGAACAGCAGAGAACGCACCCCTGAGTGCAGGCCGTCGGCGCCGATCACGGTGTCGAAGACCCGGGAAGAGCCGGATTCGAAAGTGACGTGGACGCCGTCGGGCTGCTCGTCCAGCAGGACAATCCGGTCGCCGTAGAGGTACTCGTTGTCCGTCGCCTCCCGAAGGAGGATTTCGATTTCCGCGATCGGGCCGTCGCCGCCGAACTGGTCGACGGTGAGGGTGGCCCGACGGCGGCCCGAGGCGTCGACAAGAGAAAGTCCGCCGGTGTCGGTGCAGGCGGCACGAATGTTCTCCAGCAGGCCCATTCGATCCGCGGCGACTTTCCCCACGCCGCGCAGGTCCACGGCCTGCCCACCCGGCCGCGGCGCGGGCGCGCGTTCGACCAGCGTCGCCTCGATGCCGTAGCGGTGCAGCCAGAACGCCAGCGCCGGGCCGGCGATGCTCGCCCCCGAGATCAGAACCCGCATGGTGTGCCCCCGTTCATGAGACCCTACCCAAACATGATAGCCACAACTATTTGACAGTTACTACCACTTTCGCCCGGGGAAGACGGAAGTAGGCTGGAGCCATGGCAGTGGTGAAGATCAACGCGATCGAGGTCCCCGAAGGCGCCGGCCCCGAGCTGGAGAAGCGGTTCGCCGCGCGGCTGCACGCCGTCGACAGCCAGGCCGGGTTCCTCGGCTTCGAGCTCCTCCGCCCGGTTTCCGGCGAGACGCGCTACTTCGTCTACACGAAGTGGGAGTCGGAGGAGCACTACCAGGCGTGGGCGGCCGGCCCCGCGCGCGAGGCCCACGCGGGCGAGCGCGCGAAGCCGGTGTCGTCGGGTGCGAGCCTGCTCGAGTTCGAGGTCGTCCAGGCTTCGAAGCCGGGTGAGTGACGACCTCGCCCGCGCGGCCGAACTGATCCACGGTGCCGGCGCGCTGCTCGTGTGCGCCGGCGCCGGGATGGGCGTCGATTCCGGCCTGCCCGATTTCCGCGGCAACGAAGGCTTTTGGCGCGCGTACCCGCCATACGCCGGTCTCGGTCTCAGCTTCGAGGAGCTGGCCGACCCGCGGCACTTCGCCGACGACCCCGAGCTGGCCTGGGGGTTCTACGGCCACCGGCTCGACCTCTACCGGAAGACCGTGCCGCACCGGGGTTTCGAGCTGCTGCGCGAATGGGGCGAACGGAAGCCCGGCGGGGTCCGCGTCTTCACGTCCAATGTGGACGGCCAGTTCCAGGTCGCGGGCTTCGGCCACGTCGCCGAGGCCCACGGGTCCATCCACCACCTGCAGTGCCTCGGCGGCTGCACGGACGACATCTGGCCGGCCACCGACGTCCACGTCGACCTGGACGAAACGACCATGCGCGCCCGCGCGCCCTTGCCGAGCTGCCCGCACTGCGGCGGCCTCGCCCGGCCCAACATCCTGATGTTCGGCGACTTCGAGTGGGTCCCGACTCGCAGCCAGGCCCAGCTCGACGAGCTCACCGCGTGGCGCCGCGGCCGGCGCGACCTCACCGTGGTCGAGCTCGGCGCGGGCCAGGCCGTGCCGACCGTCCGCCGCTACGCCGAGCTGGCCAGCGCCGCGACGGGCGCGCTCGTGCGCATCAACCCGCGCGAGCCGCAGATCCGCCACGGCCGCGGCGTGTCGATCGCGGCCGGCGCGCTGCAGTCGTTGCTCAAGCTCACCTGAGGTGCAGCAACGGGAACGGCCGGCCCTCGGAGTCCGTCGCCGAGCGGCCGGCGATCACGAACCCGTGGTGCAGGTAAAACCCGAGCGCCTGCGGGTTCTGCTCGTTGACGTCGAGCGTCAGCGACGGAAACATCGACAAAGCCGCCTGCAACAGCGCGGACCCGACCCCCGCGCCGCGGTGATCGGCGTGCACGAACAACATTTCCAAGCTCCCGGAAGCGATCCCGGAAAACCCCGCGACAACACCGTCCACAGTGGCCAGGGTCAGCTCCACCTGTGGGAAGTATCCCGGCACCCGCGAAGCGTAGAACGAGACGTCTTCGGCGGTCAGGAAATCATGCGTCGCCTCGACCGCACTGCGCCAGATCGCCAGCAGCTCCGGGTATTCGTCCGTGCCCGAGACCGGACGCAGCGAGATCGTCACGGCAACCGCACCTGGGCGTACACGGCGCGGTGGTCGGTTCCGGGCACGTCGAACACCCGGTAGTCCTCGACGGCCGCACGCTTGTCCACCAGCACGTGGTCCAGCGTAACGAGCGGCGTGGCATCAGCGGGCCACGTGGGCTGCAGGCCGTCGCCGCGTTCGTCGGCGGCGTCGTGGTAGCCGCGCGACAGCACGGTGGCCAAGGCCGCGTGGTCGAGGGTCGCGTTGAAGTCGCCGGCCAGGACGCGCAGCCCGTGCTCGCCGGCGGCGCGCGAAAGGTCCTTCGTCTCGCGTTCCCACTGGTCGACGCCCGTGTCCGGCGACTCCGGGTGCACCGCGACGAGCTCCACCACCGTGCCGCCGCCGAGGTCGGCTTCGGCGCTGGGCTGCTTCGCGGTGGAGTCGCCCGTGTAGTTCTCCTCGGTGAGCGGGTAGCGCGACACGATGCCCGAGCCGTCCGCGCCCGGCGCCGCGTGCAGCACCCGGTAGGGCAGCAGACCGAACAGCCCTGCCTTGTCCAAAGCGGACACTTCGGCCGCCGTCATCTCCACGAGGTTCAGCACGTCGACCCGGTTGTCGCGCACGAGCTTCACGATCGCGGCAGCGTCGGCGCGGCCGAGGTACAGGTTCGCCGACATCACGCGCAGCGATTTCCCTGCCACGGCCGGTTGCTCGTCGGCCATCACGCGCGGCGCCACGAACACGGCCAGCAGGATCGCCAGCGCCAGCGCGATTCCGCCGGTCCACCACCGGCGCAGCACCAGCGAAACACCGCCCAGCAGCGCTCCGTACACGACCGCGTACGGAGTGAGCGCGAGCAGCACGAGTGTGTACCAGCCGCCGTCGTACCCGACCGTGCGCAGCGCCGCGATCGCCAGCAGGGGCACGCCGAACAGCAGCAAAACGCCCGTGACCAGCCGGTTCCGTGGCCGCGCCCGCACCTGGTCGTTGATCACCATGGGCCGAGTATGCCGACTCCGGCCGGGCGAGCGCGCCCCGGACACCGCACCTCCACAACACCTCCGCAACTCCTGACAGCGGAGGACAGGTCCGCGACAGGCGCTGTCAGCGCGCTGTGCGCGCCCTGACAGGTCGGCCGTCCACTGTGTTGCTCAGAGGGCGACAGCAGGAGGAGGACCACATGTCGTTTGCGATCAAGGCCGAGGGCCTGGTCAAGCAGTTCGGGGAGACCAAGGCGCTGGACGGGGTGGACCTGGAGGTTCCGTTCGGCAAGGTGGTGGGGGTGCTCGGGCCCAACGGCGCGGGCAAGACCACGGCCGTGCGCATCCTGGCCACACTCATCAAGCCCGACGCCGGGCACGCCACGGTCGGGGGTTTCGACGTGGTGCAGGACCCGGTGCGGGTGCGCTCGCTGATCGGGCTCACGGGCCAGTACGCGTCCGTCGACGAAGACCTCAACGGCATCGAGAACCTGGTGCTGATCGGCCGGCTGCTCGACCTGTCGCGCGCCGACGCCAAGGCCCGGGCGAAGGAGCTGTTGGAGCGCTTCGAGCTGTCCGATGCCGCCAAGCGCCCGATCCGCACCTACTCCGGCGGCATGCGCCGGCGGATCGACCTCGCCGCGAGCCTCGTCGGGCGACCCGAGGTGCTCTACCTCGACGAGCCCACGACCGGGCTCGACCCGCACGCCCGCAACGAGGTGTGGGCCGTGGTCCGCGGCCTCGTCGCCGACGGCGCGACGGTGCTGCTCACCACGCAGTACCTCGAGGAAGCCGACCAGCTGGCCGACAAGATCACCGTGTTCGACCACGGCCACGTGGTCGCCGACGGCCGCGCCGACGAGCTCAAGCGCCGCGTCGGCGGCCAGACACTTCAGGTGCGCCCGACGTCGCTGGCCGACCTCGACGCCGTCGCCCGCATCCTGGGCGAGCTCACCGGCGTCCGGCCGACCCGAGACAACGACACGGGCCTGCTCACCGCGCCGGTTTCCGACCCGGTGCTGCTGTCCACGCTCGTGCGCAAGCTCGACGAGGCCGGCATCACCTCCGACGAGCTCGCGCTGCGGCTGCCGAGCCTCGACGAGGTGTTCCTGGCCCTGACCGGCCACTCCGCCGAACCGACCACTGCCGACACCCAGCTCGAAGGGAGCCTCGCGTGACCACGCTCGCGCTCGATCCACCCCGTCGCATCAGCCCGGTGAAAGGCACGCAGCACGCGCTTTCCCTGGCCTGGCGCGGAATCCTGAAGATCCGCAAGAACCCGGAGCAGCTGGCCGATGTGACGCTGATGCCGATCATCTTCCTGCTGATGTTCACCTACCTGTTCGGCAACGCGCTGGGCGGGTCCATTTCGAACTATCTGCAGAGCCTGGTGCCCGGCCTGGTCGTGATGAACATTCTGCAAGCCAGCTTGACCGTGGGCGTGCAGCTGAACACCGACGTCACCAAGGGCGTGTTCGACCGGTTCCGCAGCATGCCGATCGCGCGCTCGGCGCCGTTGGTCGGCGCGGTGCTGGCGGACCTCGTGCGCTACGTCGTGTGCCTGGCCGTGCTGATGATCGTCGCGATGGTGATGGGCTACCGCATCGAGACGGGGCCGATGCAGTTCCTGGCCGCGATCCTGCTGGTGCTGGCGTTCGGGCTGTGCTTCTGCTGGGGCTCGGTGTTCGTCGGGATGCTGATGAAGTCGCCGGGTGCCGCGCAGGGCCTGATGTTCGTGTTCATCATGCCGCTCACCTTCGGCAGCAACGTGTTCGTCTCCACCGCCACGATGCCGGGGTGGCTGCGGGCGTGGGCGGACATCAGCCCGGTGAGCCTGATGGCCAACGCGTTGCGGGGCTTGATGAACGGCGGCGCGGTCGCCGGACCGCTCGGCGGGGCGCTGGCGTGGATGGTCGGGGCCGTGGTGGTGTTCTTCCCGCTCGCGACCTGGGCCTACCGCCGCCGTGTCTGAGCGACTGTCGCACTAGGACCACAACAGAAAATGGGGGCGCTCGGTCCCCTTCACCGCGGGGGTGGTGGAGGGGACCGAGCTCGTCAGGTCCCGATTTCCTCTTCCAGCCAGGCGATACCGGCGTCGCGGTCCAGCGCGCGCATCTCGGCGACGAGCTGCGCGTACCGGTCCGCGCCCAGCTTGTCCTCCAGCCCGGCGATCAACCCAAGCACCTCCGGGCTGCCGAGGTCGAACTCGCCCCGGATCAACGCGCTCAGCGCCAGCATGCGCGCCGCCGTCTCGAACCGGCCCTGCGCGAAGCGGATCTCCGCGACGACCTCCACGATCCGCGCCAGGTCGGGCATGTCGCGGCGGTTGGTCACGGAGCGGATGGCGGCCGCGGCGTGCGGCAAGGCGTCGTCCGGCTTCCCCTCCGTCAACGCGATCCTGGCGTGGACCATGCCGAACCACTCGTCCTCGAAGTTGCCCGGGTAGGGCCAGTCGTCGCGGCTGTTCGAGATGGCCTTGCCGACGGTGCGCGCCTCGTCGAGCCGGCCCTCGCGGATGAGTAGTTCGAGGCGGCCGAACGACAGGATCATGGTCAGCTCCCGGTTCGCGCTGCCCGCGTAGCGTTCGGCCGCCGCCAGCTCACGCCAGGCGCCTTCGTGGTCACCACCGCGCGAACGCTCCACGGCCAGGCGCCACCACTGCTGGATCACGTCGTCCTGCGAACGCAGCTCCATCGCCAGCCGCAGGCCCTCGGTGTACGCCGCGATCGCCCCGGCGTGGTCGCCGCGCTGCGACAGGCTCGTGGCGCGGAAGCTCAACGTCATCGCCAGGCCCCAGCGGTCGCCGATCTCCAGGAACCCGGCGTGAGCCTCCTCGCGGGCGCGCGCGGAACCCTCCAGATCACCCTCGTCGGCGAGCAGGAAGCTTTCGGCCCAGCGCGCCGCGGCCCGGCTCCACGGGTCGTCGCTGCGGGTGGAGCGCTCGATCTCGCGCCGGGCCAGCTCGCGGTGGCCGCTGAGGAACGCGACCATCGGCACGGCGAGCGCGAGCCACGGGTTGCCCGTTACCGCGTCCGTGCGCAGGCAGTCCTCGATCACCTCCTCGGCACTCGCGAGCGCCTGCGGGCCGGTCATCATGTGCATCATCAGCTGGCTCAGGCGCAGGCTGGCCGCGACGTCGGGCGCCAGGCGATCGCCGAAGGCGAGCACATCGACCACGAAGCGCTCGGCGCGCTCGCTCTGGCCGAGGATCGAGAGGTACCAGAACATGCCATACAGCAGCCGGCTCGCGGAATCGACGTCCTCGGAGTCGATGGCGCCGCGCAGCGCGGTGGTGAGGTTGTCGTTGTCGTGCTCGAAGATCGTGATCGCCGTGAGCTGGTCACGGGTGCGCAGCCGCGGCTCGGTGCGTTCGACGAGGTCGACGAAGTAGCGCACCATGGCCGCGCGCAGCCGCTCGGTCTCCCCCGACGCGGTGAGCCGCTCGGTGGCGTACACCCGCAGCGTCTCCAGCATGCGGTACCGCCCGCCGACCGTGTCCACAATGGATTTCTCGACGAGGGAACCCAGCACGTACACCACGTCTTCGGCGGGCAGGAGCTCACCGTCGGCGCAGACGGCGGTCACGGCGTCCTCGTCGAACGTCGCCGCGAACACGGCCAGCCGCCGCGCCAGGGCGAGCTCCGCGTCGGTGAGCAGGTCCCAGCTCCACTCCACGACGGCGCGCAGCGTGCGTTGCCGCGGCAGGGCCGTGCGGCTGCCGGAGGTGAGCAGGCGGAAGCGGTCGTCGAGGCGTTCGGCGATGCCCGTGACGGACATCGAACGCAGGCGCGCCGCCGCCAGCTCCAGCGCGAGCGGCATGCCGTCGAGGCGGCGGCAGATCTGCGTCACGGCGTCCACTGTGGACTCGTCGAGCGTGAAGTCCGGCCGCACGGCGATGGCGCGGTCGAGGAACAGTCGCGCGGAGTCGAGCGCACCCACTTCGCCCGGCGGCGTCGACTCGGCCGGCACGGGCAGCGGGCCGAGCGGGCACAGCGCCTCGCCGGTGATGGCGAGCGGTTCACGGCTGGTGGCCAGGATGCGCAGCGCCGGGACGCGGCGCAGCAGGTCGTCGGCCAGCTGCGCGGCGACCTCGACCACGTGTTCGCAGTTGTCCAGCACCAGCAGTGTTTCGCTGCCGCTCAGCGCCTCGACGGCGTGCTCGAACAGGTCGATCGGCTTGCGCAGCACCTCGGTCTCAGTGGCGCGCACGTCGCGGATCCCCAACGCGGTGAGCAGCGCGCCGAGCACGTCGTCGGCGTCGCGGACGCCGGCGAGCGGCGCGAACCACACGCGCCCGGGCCCGTGCGCCGGGTGGCGCGCCGCGGCCTCGGTCGCCAGGCGTGTCTTGCCCGCACCGCCGGGGCCGACGAGCGTGACGAGCCGAGAGCCGTCGAGCAGCTCCGACAGCTGCTTCAGCTCGTCACCGCGGCCGACGAAGCTCGTGAGGCGCACCGGCAGCCGGTCGGTGACCGTCGCGGCGGGCGCGAGCTCGCCGCGCAGCGCCTGCAGGTGGATCTCCTGCAGCTCGGCCGACGGGTCCACGCCCAGCTCGTCGGCCAGTGTCGCGCGGATCGTGCTGTACGCGGCGAGCGCGTCGGCTTGGCGCCCGGCCGAGCACAGCGCGCGGATGCGCAGGCCGGCGAGCCGCTCGCGCAACGGGTGGGCCTCGGCGGCCGCGGTGAGATCGGCGAGTACGTCGGCGTGGCGGCCCCGCCGCAGCTCGGCGTCGAAGCGATCCTCGGCGGCTTCCGTGCGCAGCTCCTCCAGCCGGGTCGCGGGCGCGGCGGCGAACGGCGCGTCGAGCACGTCCGCCAGCGCGGCGCCGTGCCAGAGGTCCAGAGCAGTGCGCAGCAGCTCGGCCGCGCGCGACTCGCGGCCCGCCGAAAGCTCACGGCGGCCCTCGGCCGCGAGCCGCTCGAACCGGTGCGCGTCGACGGTGTCCGCGGCCAGCGCGAGCCGGTAGCCGCCGGCGCCGGACTCCAGCTCGGCCCCGGCCGGCCGCAACGCGCGGCGCAGGCGCGAGACCAGCGACTGCAGCGCGTTGGCCGCGTCGGCGGGCGGCTCGGTGCCCCACAGGCCGTCGATGAGCACTTCGGCCGGCACCGCGCGGCCGGCGTCGAGCGCGAGCCGGGCCAAGAGCATGCGAAGGCGCGCACCGCCGATGTCCACCGGGGTGCCGTCGTCGCAGGCCGCCCGCAGCGGACCCAGGAGCGCCACGCGCATGGCACCAGCTTTCCAGACGGATGCTGAGGACGGGTCCGAACGGCCGCCGGGGAACCGACGGAAGTGTGGACTTTCAGGACAAAACACCACGATCAGGCGTCAACAGCCCTTCGCGGCGATACGTTGCAAACGGTTTCCCGAGCAGCAGACAGGAGCGTTCATGAGACTGCAGCACCGCTGGCGTCGCCCGGCAGTGACGGTCGTCGCCACGCTGGCCGCGCTGAGCCTGGGCGGCGGCATCGCCTCCGCAGGGCAGGACGGGTACGGCTGGGGCACCCCGGGTGCCGACGGAGCGGGCGACAGCTACTACCCGCAGGACGGCAACGGCGGCTACGACGTAGCCGACTACGACCTCGCCGTGACCTACGCGCCGGACAGCCACCAGCTCACCGGCGTGCAGACGATCAGCGCACGCGCCACGCAGACGTTGAGCTCGTTCAACCTCGACCTCAGCGGCCTCACCGTCGACTCGGTGAAGGTCAACGGCCTCAAGGCCAAGTTCACCCGCAGCGGCGACCACGAGCTGACCATCACGCCGTTGCTGCCGCTGTTGCACGGCCTGCCGTTCCGCACCGTGATCACCTACCACGGCGTGCCCGCCCCGATCAGCGACCCGCTGCTGGGCAACAACGGCTGGCAGTACGCCAAGGACGGCGGCGCGTTCGCCGCGGGCGAGCCGAAGTCGGCCAGCACGTGGTACCCGGTGAACGACACCCCGCTCGACAAGGCGACGTTCCACCTGGCCATCACCGTCCCCGACGAGTGGGGCGTGATCGCCAACGGCCGTGAGCGGGGCACGCACAAGACCTCGAAGGGCACCACGCACGTGTGGGCCGAGACCACGCCCGCCGTGCCGTACATGACCACGGTCGCCATCGACAAGTGGACGTTCGACAAGCGCAAGCGCAAGGACGGCACGCCGATCGTCAGCGCGTTCGCGCCCGGCACGCCCGATTCGACCAAGCAGGCCGACGCGCGGCTGCCGGAGGTCCTCGACTTCCTGGAGTCGAAGTTCGGCCAGTACCCCGTGGACGCCGCGGGCGGCATCTACCTGGCCGAGCCCATCGGCTTCTCGCTCGAAACGATGAGCCGGCCGATCTACTCCGGCCGCGCGGGCAACGTCGACACGATCGTCCACGAGAACGCCCACCAGTGGTACGGCGACACCGTGGCCGTGGACCACTGGAAGGACGTCTGCCTCAACGAGTGCTTCGCCTCCTACGCCACCTGGCTCTGGGACGAGGCCAAGAACGGCGTGAACCTCGACGACCAGTACCGCCAGCAGGTGGCGACCGCGTCCGACCGGTTCTGGAACGGCAAGCTCTACGACATGGGCCCGGGCAACGAGTTCACCTACGTGTACTCCAAGGGCCCGGTCGCGCTGCACGCCCTGAGCAAGTACATGGGCGAGGCCGCGTTCGACAAGGTGCTCAAGACGTGGAACTCCTTGCACCGCAACGGGAACGCGAACATGCAGGAGTTCCAGAAGTACTGCGAATCCGTGTCTCACAAGGATCTGCAGGGCTTCTTCGACGCCTGGATCTACGGCTCGGGCAAGCCGGCCGACAAGTATCTCTACCCGGGCGACCTGAACACAGTGTGATCTGCGGCGGCTCCGCCGCCGCGTGCGAGATCGCCTTTAAGCCGGCTCCTTCCCACCCGACATGATCGGCCCCGGGGGCCGACCACATCGGGTGGGAAGAAACCGGCGCGATCTCGCTTCGTGGTTAAGGTTCGTGGTTGTCTGGTCGTATGACTGTGTTGCTCACGGGGTTCGCGCCGTTCGGCGGCTCGGCGACGAACCCTTCCTGGCAGGCGGCGCGGCTGGTGGCTTCGCGGCGCGACGACGTGGTCGCGGTGGAGTTGCCGGTGGAGTTCGGCGCGTCGCTGACGGCCTTGCGGGCGGCGATCGAGCAGCACCAGCCGAATCTCGTGGTGTGTGTGGGAGAAGCGGGTGGGCGCGGCGCGGTCACGCCGGAGCGGTTGGCGATCAACCTGATCGACGCGCGGATTCCGGACAACGCCGGTGACCAGCCCGTCGACGTGCCGGTGACTGCGGGCGGCCCGGCGGCTTACTTCACCACCTTGCCGGTCAAGGCGGCCGTGGCGGCGATCCAGGCCGAGGGTGTGCCCGCGGCGGTGTCGCACACGGCGGGAACCTATGTGTGCAACCAGGTCTTCTACGGCCTGATGCACCTGCTCGCCAACGAGTTCCCTGCGCTGCGAGGTGGGTTCGTGCATGTGCCGTCGGCTCCGGAGCAGGGCGAGGCGGGGCCATCGCTCGACGCGCGACAGTCGGCAACCGCGCTGGACGCCGTGATCACGGCCGCGCTGACCACCGCGGATGACCTCGACGTCAGCGCTGGAACGTTGAACTGAGGCTCGGGAACGGCGCTTCGCGGTCCTCACGCAGGCGGTTGTAGAACTCAGTGAACTCCACGGCTGTCTTCGCGTGCCGCGCGACCACCGACGCCACGGGTTCCGGCAGCGGCAGCTCACCGGCGGCCGCGCGGCGGACCGCGGCCAGCCGTTCGGCGCGGTCCCAGGTGCCGTGGACCTCCGTGACCAGCCACTGCGTCAGGTGCATGGCCAGGTACGCCTCGTCGTGCTCGACGTTGAGCTCGGCGAACGCGCGCTCCTCGGCGCTGAGGTCGAACCGCGTGGCGAACGCGAGCCCGAAGTCGGTGAGGTAGATCCGCGAGCCGTCGGTGAGGTAGTTGCCGAAGTGCGTGTCGAAGTGCAGAACGCCTTGCTCACGAAGGAAAGCGGCCGTCTCGAACAGCTGCTGCTCGACGTGGTCCGCCTCGTCGAGGTGCTCCTTGAGCCACAGGTGCAGCGTCGTCGGGAAGTACTCGCAGAACAGCACCAAGCTCGTGTCGGCGGCCTCCAGGTCCTCCAGCCGTCGGCGCACGGGCGCGGAGCCGCCCCAGTACTCGACGTCCTCTTCGAGCGGCTGGTCCGGCACCCGGCCGGCGCGTACTGGAAGCACCCGCCAGTGGTGCAGCAGCGGGAAGTGCTCGCACTCGCCGCCGAGCACCCAGCCGTTGGCCATGGTGTGCAGCGCCAGCTCGCGCCACGCCGAGCCCTCGGGTGAGCCACTGACGCCGTAGTGGCAGAACGTCGGCAGGTCGTAGAGGTTGGCCGTGTCGTGCGGGTGCTCGCGTTCGAGCGCGGTCAACGGCATGCACTTCGCGAACACGGGTGTGCCGTCGACGTCGAGCCGCACGCCGGTGCCGCCGATGCCTCGGGACACGACTTCGGCCGTTTCGAGGCGTTCGACGAGCTGGCGGTCGCTCAGCAGCGACAGCGCCGTGGCCGCTTGAAGGTGCTTGGTGAGCCGGGAATCCCCCATGGCTTCGACGATACGGAGAAGGGCGGCTCCCCGTGGGGAACCGCCCTTCTCAGGTACTGCGCTTTCTCAAATACTGCGGGTGATCAGTCGTTCTCGGTGTCGTGCTCCGAGGCGCCGATGGTCACCGGCGGCGCGTCCGGAACCGAAGACGGGCGCTTCTCACCGCGGAAGGTGAAGTGCGCTTCGTCGTCGCGGTCCTCGGGGTTGCCGCTCCAGCCCTCGACGTCGACCAGGATGATCTGACCCGGCTCGACCTCGCCGAACAGGATCTTCTCCGACAGCTGGTCCTCGATCTCGCGCTGGATCGTGCGACGCAACGGCCGGGCGCCGAGCACGGGGTCGAAGCCACGCTTGGCCAGCAGAGCCTTGGCCTTCTCCGTGAGCTCCAGCTCCATGTCCTTGGCCTTGAGCTGCGTTTCCACGCGGCCGATCATCAGGTCGACCATCATGATGATCTGGTCCTGCGTGAGCTGGTGGAAGACGATGATGTCGTCGATCCGGTTCAGGAACTCGGGCCGGAAATGCTTCTTCATCTCCTCGTTGACCTTCTGCTTCATCTTCTCGTAGCGGTTGGTGACGTCCGCTCCGGAGGAGAAGCCGAGGCTCACGGACTTGGAGATGTCCGAGGTGCCCAGGTTCGAGGTGAAGATCAGGACCGTGTTCTTGAAGTCGACCGTGCGACCCTGGCCGTCGGTGAGGCGGCCGTCTTCGAGCACCTGCAGGAGCGTGTTGTAGATCTCCTGGTGCGCCTTCTCGATCTCGTCGAAGAGCACCACCGAGAACGGCTTGCGCCGCACCTTCTCGGTCAGCTGCCCGCCCTCTTCGTAGCCGACGTAGCCCGGAGGGGCACCGAAGAGCCGCGAAGCGGTGTAGCGGTCGTGGAACTCACCCATGTCGATCTGGATGAGCGCGTCGTCCTCGCCGAACAGGAAGGCCGCCAGCGCCTTGGACAGCTCGGTCTTACCGACACCGGACGGGCCGGCGAAGATGAACGAGCCCGACGGGCGCTTCGGGTCCTTCAGACCCGCACGCGTACGGCGGATCGCCTGGGAGACGGCCTTGACCGCGTCCTCCTGGCCGATGATGCGCTTGTGGAGCTCTTCCTCCATGCGCAGCAGCCGGGTGGTCTCCTCCTCGGTGAGCTTGAACACCGGGATGCCGGTCCAGTTGGCCAGCACCTCCGCGATCTGCTCGTCGTCCACCTCGGCGACGACGTCGAGGTCGCCGTCCTTCCACTGCTTCTCGCGCTCGCCCTTCTGGCCGAGGAGGGTCTTCTCCTCGTCACGCAGGCGCGCGGCCCGCTCGAAGTCCTGCGCGTCGATCGCGGACTCCTTGTCGCGGCGGACGTCGGCGATCTTCTCGTCGAACTCGCGCAGGTCCGGCGGCGCGGTCATGCGGCGGATGCGCATGCGGGCGCCGGCCTCGTCGATGAGGTCGATGGCCTTGTCCGGCAGGAACCGGTCGTTGATGTAGCGGTCGGCCAGTGTGGCGGCCGCGACCAGCGCCGAGTCGGTGATCGAGACGCGGTGGTGCGCCTCGTACCGGTCGCGCAGGCCCTTGAGGATCTCGATGGTGTGCTCGAGCGACGGCTCGCCGACCTGGATCGGCTGGAAGCGGCGCTCCAGCGCGGCGTCCTTCTCGATGTACTTGCGGTACTCCTCGAGCGTGGTCGCACCGATCGTCTGCAGCTCACCGCGGGCCAGCATCGGCTTCAGGATCGAAGCCGCGTCGATGGCGCCCTCGGCGGCACCCGCGCCGACGAGCGTGTGGAGCTCGTCGATGAACAGGATGATGTCGCCGCGGGTCTTGATCTCCTTGAGCACCTTCTTCAGGCGCTCTTCGAAGTCACCGCGGTAGCGGGAGCCGGCGACCAGAGAGCCCAGGTCCAGCGTGTAGAGCTGCTTGTCCTTGAGCGTCTCGGGCACCTCGCCCTTGACGATGCTCTGGGCCAGGCCCTCGACGACGGCCGTCTTGCCGACGCCCGGCTCGCCGATGAGCACCGGGTTGTTCTTGGTGCGGCGGGACAGCACCTGCATGACCCGCTCGATCTCCTTGCCGCGCCCGATGACCGGGTCGAGCTTGCCCTCGCGGGCGAGCACGGTCATGTTGCGGCCGAACTGGTCGAGCACCAGCGACGACGACGGGGTGCCCTCGCCGCGGCCCGAGCCGCTCTCGGTGGACTTCTCGCCGGTCTGGTAGCCCGACAGAAGCTGCAGCACCTGCTGGCGCACCCGGTTGAGGTCCGCGCCGAGCTTGACGAGCACCTGTGCGGCGACGCCCTCACCCTCGCGGATCAGACCGAGCAGGATGTGCTCGGTACCGATGTAGTTGTGGCCGAGCTGCAGCGCTTCGCGCAGCGACAGCTCAAGCACCTTCTTGGCCCGCGGCGTGAACGGGATGTGCCCGCTCGGCGCCTGCTGGCCCTGGCCGATGATCTCTTCGACCTGCTGGCGCACTCCCTCGAGGGCAATGCCCAGCGACTCGAGCGCCTTGGCGGCGACACCCTCACCCTCGTGGATCAGACCCAGGAGGATGTGCTCGGTGCCGATGTAGTTGTGGTTGAGCATCCGGGCCTCTTCTTGGGCCAGGACGACCACCCGCCTCGCGCGGTCGGTGAACCTCTCAAACATGCGCACTCCCTCGACTGCTGCGTCGGCGGCCCGTTGCCGGCGCGGATTCACACCCGCGTCGGACAGCACCGTGAGACCACTGTAGTAGCCAAGCGGTCGCGCTTGCGTACCACTACGGCTTGCGGTGGCCTTTCAACACCCGGCCGGCGACCTGTCCGGTCACCCTCCAATATCCGGTTGCCCTGCACTTTTACTTCCTGTCGAACGTACGGCCCCGCGTTCGGATTCCGCGCGCACCCCCCTGTCCGCTCAGCGCGAACACATCCGGGAGCTGCCCGTTTCCACCAGGTGGGCACCCGATTGGCGCAACCGCGAAATCTCTGTAAGGTTAGGCACGCCTAATCAGTTCGGCCGGTGAGGAGGGCCGCGGTGAACCAGCAGCGGTCTTCCCGCGACGTCGGTGACGTCGGCGACGGCCTCGCCAGTTCGCTCCTGCGGGTCGGGGGGCTACAGGAGCGCGGTGAGCTGCGGCGAGACGTCCCGACCGGGTGGTTCCACTGCGCCGAGCTGCTCGAACACCCCGAGCTTTTCACCGAATGGCGTGAACGGCTGGAAAAGTGGCTTCTCCACAACCACGGCGCCGCGCCCGAGCGCACGGCCGCGAGTTACGTCATGTCGTGGTACCTGCATGTGCCCGCGTACGTCGGCGCGCTGCTGCTGCACCACGAACGCCGCGTGCCGTCGCTCAAACCAGAGCAGCTCGCCTTCGGCCTCGGCGACGACCGTCCGCACCCCGAGGGCATGGCCGTGCTGGGCGACAGCTTCTACTGCCTGCCCACCGACCCCGGCTCCGCTCGCGCGGAAGCCACGGTCGTGGCCGACGAACGCGCGCTGGCCGGCGTGCTGCGCGCCCAGTTCGTGGCGCACGCCACACGCTTCGTGCGCGCGTACGCGCCGAGCAGCCGGCTGGGTCGCCGCATGTTGTGGGCCGCGGCCACCGACGCGCTGGACAACTCACTGTGGTGGGCCGGCCGTCAGGGCGGGACGCCGGACGCGGAAGGCGCCGGTGTCGCCGACGCCGCGTTGGTGCTGGACGACCGGTACCGCCCGCTGACCTCCGCCTCGACCCTGCGCATGGCCGTGGACGCCGAAGGGCACCGCGCCTGGGAACGGCGGCGGGAGAGCTGCTGCTTCTCCTACCTGCTGCCGGGCGAGGCCGAGTGCGAGGAATGCCCGCGCGTCTGCTCGCGATAAGCGCAGGTCACGCGCGCCAGGCCGGGTTGCGGCCCGACGCGCCCAGCGCGCGGTTCAGCGCCGGAGCGTCCGACGGAACCGGTACCTCGGGGCCGTAGACGCCCATCGCCCGCGCCTGCTCGCCCATGGCGACGGCGGACGCGCGCACGGCTTCCGCGGCCTCGTCGCTACAGGTCAGCAGCGTGCCCGCCGCGCGGGCGAGGTCCCAGCCGTGGATCACGAACTCGCCGAGCACCATGTCGCCGACGACGGCCGCGGGCATCGTGGCCGAGCCGAGCGTCGCCAGGCTTTCCACGCGGCTGCGGGCGCGAAGGCGTCGACGAGGTCTTCGGTCTGCTTCCCCAGCGTTGCGAGCCAGTCTTCGCCGAAGAGGGCGGCGTCGGCTTCGGTGCCGGTCGCCGTGTACGTCTCGCGCCGGCCGGCGGCCACGAGCCAGGGGCCCCAGTAGAGCAAGTGGTTGAGCAGGCCGCGCACGTCGTAGCCGGCGCACGGGGTGGGCGCCGTGAACGGTTTCGCGGCGGCTGCCACACGCAGGAACTCGGCCGCGGCCGGGCGCAGCAGGGCTGAGTGGTCGGTCATGCGTGAAGCCAAGCACCGCGGGTGACGGCCGTCTTGAACGAACGCGACGCACTAGCGTGAAGCGCATGCGCTCGATCCCGCGCGGCATCGTCGACGAGCACGTGGCCCGCACGAAGTTCACGCTCGCCCGCTACGCGCCGGCGCCCGCGCTCAACGAGTTCGTCGACTACCACTGGGTGCTGCACTGGGACCTCGACGGCTTCCACGATCAGCACGTGCTGCCCAACATCGCGGTTCACGTGACCTTCTTCCCCGGCGCGTGCGGCGTCTACGGCCCAGGCCACACCCTGTTCACGCACCGGCTCGAGGGCCGCGCACACGGCCTCGGTGTGCGATTCCGGCCGGGGTGCTTCCGCCCGTTCCTCGGCGCGCCGGTGCGAACGCTCGCGGACCGATCCGTGGCACTCGAAGCGGTGTTCGGCCGGGAAGGGACCGCGGCCGCCGAATCGGTGCGAAATGCGAGCGGCGATCAGGAAATGATCGCTGCAGTCGACAACTTGCTGATCGCAAAGCACTCGGCTCTTCCGCCCGCCGCGCCGACGGTCGCCGCGGCGGTGGAAACAATCGCGGGGGATCCGGAAATCACACGCGTCGATCAACTCGCCACGAGCGCCGGCTTGTCCGCACGTGCACTTCAGCGGCTCTTCGCGGAACACGTCGGCTGCACGCCCAAGTGGGCGATCCGGATATACCGCCTGAACGACGCCGCGCGCAACCTCGCCGACGCCGGAAGTCCCGATTTCGCGGACCTCGCAGCCCGGCTCGGCTATAGCGATCAATCTCACTTCACCCGCGATTTTCGTGCGGTCACCGGATCCTCGCCCGGCGAGTTCGCCCGATCGGCTCGCCGAGCCGTACCGGCGCAGCACGAGCGTTCTTGAACACTCCGCCGCGGTGAACACAAGCCACGGTGAACACAAGCCGCACTGAACGCAAGCCGACCCGGCACAAGCGACCGGACAGAAACCGGACAAGCAAAACGGCCGCCGGAAATAACCCGGCGGCCGCCTCCTCGTTGTGTCCCTCAGTTCTTCTGGTGGTAGGCCTCCACGACCTCCGACGGGATCCGGCCCCGGTCGGAAACCGCGAAACCGTTCTTGCGCGCCCAGGCGCGAATGGCCTGGTTCTGCTCGCGGTCGACGGTGGCCGGGCGGGCCGAGGCCTTCGCACCCGCGACCGGGCGCAGCGCGGCGCGCTTGCGGCCGCCGGCACGGCGGGCGTGCTCCACGTACTGGGCCAGTGCGTCGCGCAGCTCTTCGGCGTTTTCCGAGGAGAGGTCGATCTGGTAAGTCACACCGTCCAAACCGAACTCGACGGTCTCTTCGGCCTCACTGCCGTCGAGGTCATCGACCAGGGAGACGAGCACCTTCTGTGCCATCTGATTCCTCCTGCGGGGCTTACGCGAATGATCTGGTTACGGGGCGAGCCCCGGGACAGAAGTCTTTGTCACTCACATTAATACCCGCTCATCCCCCGACGTGCAAATCTCGTTTGAGATAAACCCCGCCGGTTCCTACCGTCGGGTGGGGTTATTCAGGCCGTACGAGGGGGAAGAGGATCGTCTCCCGGATACCGAGACCGGTCAGCGCCATGAGCAGCCGGTCGACTCCCATTCCGACACCGCCGCTCGGTGGCATTCCGTACTCCAGGGCGCGAAGGAAATCCTCGTCGAGACGCATGGCCTCGCTATCACCCTGTGCCGCCAGGAGGGACTGTTCGGTGAGGCGCTGCCGCTCCACGACCGGATCCACCAGCTCGGAGTAACCCGTGGCGAGTTCGAAACCGCGCACGTAGAGGTCCCACTTCTCCGCGACCCCGGCCCGGCTGCGATGCTGCCTGGTCAGAGGGGATGTCTCGAGCGGAAAATCACGCACAAATGTGGGCGCGGTGAGATCGTCGCCCACGAGGTGTTCCCACAGTTCTTCGACCAGTTTGCCGTGGGTGAGCTTCGGGTCCACCTCGATCTCGCGCGCCGCGGCGATCTTGTGCAACCGCTCGGCGGGAGTCTCGGGTGACACTTCTTCACCCAATGCCTCCGACAGCGACTCGTACATGCCGAGCGTCGTCCATTCGCCGGAAAGGTCGTACTCCGTTCCGTCGACGAGGGTGACGACCTGGGTGCCCAGCACGTTCTCCGCGGCCTCCTGGATGAGTTCGCGGGTCATCACGGCATTCGTGTCGTACGTGGCGTAGGCCTCGTAGTACTCCAGCATCGCGAACTCGGGCGAGTGCGAGGAGTCGCTGCCCTCGTTGCGGAAGTTGCGGTTGATCTCGAAAACCTTCTCGATCCCGCCGACCACGCAGCGCTTGAGGTAGAGCTCCGGCGCGATGCGCAGGTACAGCTCCAGGTCGAACGCATTCGAATGCGTGACGAATGGCCTGGCCGCGGCGCCGCCGTGCAGCGTCTGCAGCATCGGCGTCTCGACCTCAGTGAATCCGCGGCGGTGGAACGACTCGCGCAGCGAGCGCACCACGCCGGCGCGAGTGCGCACCACATCGCGAGCCCGATCGCGCAGAATCAAGTCGACATAACGCTGCCGGATTCGCGTTTCCTCGGCGAGGTCGGAGTGCGTGTTGGGCAGCGGCCGCAGCGCCTTCGACGTGAGCTGCCACTTGTCGGCCATCACGGAAAGTTCACCGCGCTTGGAAGTGATCACCTCGCCGGCGACGAATACGTGGTCACCGAGATCGACATCGCTCTTCCACGACGCGAGCGACTCCTCACCGACCTTCGCGAGGCTGAGCATCGCCTGCAGTTCCGTGCCGTCGCCCTCACGAAGAGTGGCGAAACACAGTTTGCCCGTATTGCGCAGAAACATCACCCGGCCGGTGACGCCGACCGTCTGACCAGTGGCGGTGTCGGGTGCGAGATCTGTGTGCGCGGCCCGGATCTCGGCGAGCGAGTGAGTGCGGGGAACCTCTACGGGGTAAGGATCGACACCCTCCGCGATTATCCGGTCGCGCTTGTCCCGGCGCACCCGCATCTGTTCGGGCAGGTCGTCTTCGGGCAGCGCGTCGGGCGCGGGGAATTCGGTCATGGCCCATAGCGTACGAACCCGCTGGTCGGCGACGCCAACCGGATTACCCTTCGAGGCACCGGCGCTGCCTTTTCCCGTATTAGTCTCGGTTCTCGTGACCGAAGCCACGTATGACCAGGAACTCCACGCCCGCCGCGCCTCGTCGTTCGGCGGCCACGCCGCCGCCTACGCCGAGCACCGGCCCGACTACCCGCAGGCCGCCGTGGAATGGGGGCTCGCCGGCGCCGCGCACGACGCGCACGACGTGCTCGACCTCGCCGCCGGCACCGGAAAGCTCACGCAGGGGCTGGTCGACCTCGGCCTCACCGTGACCGCGGTCGAGCCCGACGAGGGCATGCTCGCCCAGCTGTCCAAGCTGCTGCCGGACACGACGGCGCTGACGGGCAAGGCCGAGGACATCCCGCTGGCCGACGAGTCCGTCGACGCGGTGTTCATCGGACAGGCGCTGCACTGGTTCGATCTCGAGCCCGCGTTCGCGGAAATCCGCCGCGTGCTACGCCCGTGCGGGGTCGTCGTGGCGCTGTGGAACCACGACGACGCGACGGTGGAGTGGGTGGTCGAGTTCTCGAGGCTCGTGCGCACGGGCGTGAGCCGACTGTTCCGCGACGAGAACGAGGGCCTGACGGCAGCCGGCTTCGAGCCGTTCGAGGACCACGAGTTCCCGCACACGCACCGCCGCACGATCGACTCGCTGCTGGCCACCGTCGGCACGCACTCCAACTTCCTGGTCGCCGAAGCAGCCGAACGCGACGCGGCACTGGCTGCCGCTCGTGAGTACCTCCTGGCGGTGCCGGAAGCGGGTGCGGGCGAGTTCGACTACCCGCTGGTGACGACTGTTTTCCGGGCGCGCAAGAGCTGAGGTTTCCGGCGACGAAGATCACCGGCAGGGCGTGCGAGTCGGTGCTAATTTCGGAACTGATGCCACTCGGCGTCCCGGACGAGAGCGTCGTACCCGGTCAGGACAAGACGGCGCAGTGAATGAACACGTCACTGCGAAAGGTTCTTGATCATGGCTTGGGCAGTTCTGGTTGTCGCGGGCTTTCTGGAAACCGTCTGGGCGGCCGCGCTGTCGGCCACGAAGGGTTTCACGAAGCTGTGGCCGACGGTGGTCTTCCTCGTCGCCCTCATCGCCAGCATGGGTGGTCTCGCGTACGCCCTGCGCAGCATTCCCCTCGGCACCGGTTACGACGTGTGGGTCGGTATCGGTGCCGTGGGGACCGCCTTGTACGGCGTCTTCGCCCTCCACGACCCCGCGACGATCGGCCGCATCGCGTGCCTGGTGCTGATCGTCGTCGGGGTTGTGGGGTTGAAGGTGCTGCACTAAGGAACGGTGATCTCCAGCGCGCTGAGATGCTTCGGATCCCCGATGACGTCGATCGCCGTGATGCGGTCGCCGTCGAAGGTGAACGTGAGGACCACCTCGAGACGGCCGCGTGGGGCCAGCACCAGAGCGGGCAGGCCGTCGACCAGCGCGACCTGCGTGCCGCGAGCCCGGTCGGACGCGAGCAGCGCGCCCTTGCTCACGCTGCGGACGCCGCGCAGCACCACGGGCGCCGGAGCGCCCGAGACGACGGCGTCGGCCTGCAGCACCACATCGGGGTCGAGCAGCTGCAGCAGCGCCTCGAAGTCGCCGCCGCGCGCGGCCGCCAGGTAGGCCTCGACGGCCCGGCGACTGCGCGTGACGTCGGCGGCCGGCTGCTCGCCCCGGACCCGGCGCCGGGCGCGGCTGGCCAGCTGGCGCACGGCGGCGGGCGTGCGGTCGAGCATCACGGCGATGTCCTCGAACGGCACCGCGAACATGTCGTGCAGCACGAACGCGATGCGCTCGGCCGGCCCCAGCGAGTCGAGCACGACCAGCAACGCGAGCCCCACCGAGTCGGCGAGCTGCGCTTCTGCCTCGAGGTCGAAGTCGTCGCCGCGCTCGAAGACCTCGGCGTCGAGCGAGTCCTCACGCCGGCGTTCGCGCGCGCGCAGCTGGTTGAGGCACTGGCGCGAGACGACCGTGGTGAGCCAGGCGGGCAGGCTCTCGATCTCGGCCGAGTCCACGCCGTCGAGCCGCAGCCACGCTTCCTGCACGGCGTCCTCGGCCTCGCTCAGCGAGCCCAGCATCCGGTACGCGACGCCACGCAGCCGCGGGCGGTTCTCCTCGAACTGCTGCGCCAACCAGGCCTTTTCGTCCACGTGTCACATTCCTCCGTCGCGCGGGTTCACCGAAGTAGACACCGACAATCCCGGTCACGTGACCGGAACGGAGGAACCCGATGAGCACGATCCTCGTCACCGGCGGCACCGGCACGCTCGGCACCCTCGTCACCCCGCAGCTGCGGGACGCGAAGCTGCGCGTGCTCAGCCGCCACGCCCGCAAGCCCGCCGACGGCATCGAGTACTTCGCCTGCGACCTGCTCAGCGGCGATGGCCTGGAAGCCGCGGTGGACGGCGTGGACGTGGTGCTGCACCTGGCCGGCGGCCCGAAGGGCGACGACGTGGCCACCGCGAACCTGGTGAAAGCCGCCGAACGCGCAGGGGTGGGCCACTTCGTGCTCATCTCGGTGATCGCCGCCGACCGCGTGCCGCTGGGTTACTTCACGCGCAAGTTCGAGGCGGAGAAGACCTTGATCGCCTCGGGCCTGCCGTGGACGATCCTGCGCGCCGCCCAGTTCCACGGCTTCTGCCTCGACGCCGTGCGCGCCGCCGCGAAACTGCCCGTCGTCCCCGTGCCGGGCGGCATGCGGTTCCAGCCGGTGGACGCCCACGACGTCGCGGCTCGCCTCGCCGAACTGACCCTCGGCGCGCCCGCCGGCCGCGTCCCCGACCTGGCCGGCCCGAAGATCTACACCATGCGCGAACTCGTCGAGGATTACTTACGGACCAACGGAAAACGCCGCCCCAAGCTGCCCGTCCGGCTGCCGGGCAAGGCCGGCCGCGCCTACCGCGCGGGCGACAACCTCAACCTCGACGCCGAAACCGGCACCCGCACCTGGGAGGAATTCCTCGCGCGCGACTAACGCACGTTGCGTTCATAAACCAACCGCAAGCCCAGCAACGTCAAATCGGGCACGTGTTCCTTGATCGTCTCCGATTCGCCGATCACCAACGGCGCGAGGCCGCCGGTCGCGATCACCGCGACCGGCTCGGTTTCCTCGCTGCGCAGCTCGCGCACGATGCGCTTGACGAGGCCGTCGACCTGGCCCGCGAAGCCGTAGAGGATGCCGGACTGCAGACATTCCACGGTGTTCTTGCCGATGACCGAGCGTGGCGGCACGAGCTCCACCTTGCGCAACGCGGCCGCGCGGGCGGCGAGCGCGTCCACGGAGATGTCGATGCCGGGGGCGAACGCGCCGCCGAGGAACTCGCCCTTGGCGGAGATGGCGTCGACGTTCGTGGACGTGCCGAAGTCGACCACCACGCACGCGGTGGCGTGCAGGTGGTGGGCGGCGAGGGTGTTCACGAGCCGGTCGGCGCCCACCTCCTTGGGGTTGTCCACGAGCAGCGGCACACCCGTGCGCACGCCGGGCTCCACCACGATCTTCGGCAGCCGCGAGTAGTAACGCCCGAGCATCACCCGCAGTTCGCGCAGCACGGCGGGCACTGTGGACAGTGCGCTGATGCCGGTGATCGCGTCCGCGTGCGGACCGAGCAAGCCGCGCATGGTGAGCGCGAGCTCGTCGGCGGTCATGCGCGCGTCGGTGCGCATGCGCCAGTCGCCGACGAGCCGCTGCCCCTCGTACAGGCCGAGGACGATGTTGGTGTTGCCGACGTCGACGGTGAGCAGCAACGCGGACTTCCTTTACTGCGGCCCCGGTTTCGCCGCCGACTCAGTGGATCACAGTTATGACTTAGCTTTCCGCGTGCAGCAACGCGTCGAGGCGGCGCGCGTCCGCGGTTTCGGCCACGGGGAAGGCGATCGTGTCCTCCTCGGGCAGCGTGACGGTGCCGCTCAGAAGCCCCGACCCTTCCGGCGCGTGGGCCGGGTCGGTGCCGCGTTCGACGATCTGGTTGTCCTCGTCGACGAAGATCACCCGCGGCTTGTAGTTCAGCGCCTCCACGCTGTCCATCTGGCCGTAGGAGATGAGGATGACGAGGTCTCCGGGGTGCACCAGGTGCGCCGCGGCGCCGTTGATGCCGAGCACGCCGCTGCCGCGCTCGCCCTTGATCACGTAGGTCTCGAGCCGGGCCCCGTTCGTGACGTCCACAATGGACACCTGTTCGCCCGGCAGGAGGTCGGCGGCCTCCATCAGGTCCTCGTCGACGGTTACCGACCCCACGTAGTGCAGATCCGCCTGCGTCACGGTGGCCCGGTGGATCTTCGACTTCAGCATCGTGCGGTACATCGTGGACTCTCCCTATTCCCCTGCGTCCAGATCCACACTCGGATGGTCCACAGCCCGTCCGAGCAGCACTCCCACGTTGTCGATCAGCCGGGTGCTCCCCACCCGGGCGGCGATCAACAACCGTGCCTCACCGTCGACGGGCGCCGGCCCGAGATCGGTTCCCCTCAGCTCCAGGTAGTCCACCTCCACCTGCGGACGCTCGGCGAGCGTCCGGCGAGCCATCGCCAGCACCGCTTCGGTCCCGTCGCGGCCGACGTGCGCCCCCGCGGTCAATGCCGCGGAGAGCACCACGGCGTCCTCCCGCTGCTCCGGCGTGAGGTACACGTTGCGGGAAGACAATGCGAGCCCGTCGCGCTCGCGGACCGTCGGCACCCCGATCACGCGGGTGTCGATGTTCAGGTCGGCCACCATTTTCTTGATCAGCACCAGCTGCTGGTAGTCCTTCTCCCCGAAGAACGCGTAGTCCGGGCGCAGCAGGTTGAACAGCTTCGCGACGACGGTGAGCACCCCGGTGAAGTGCCCGGGCCGCACGGCGCCTTCCAGCTCGTCGCCGAGCGGGCCGGGGTGCACGGTGACCATCGCGTTCTCGGTGTACAGGTCGCTCGCCTTCGGCGTGAAGGCCAGCTCGACGCCGGCTTCGGCCAGCGTCGCGAGGTCCTCCTCCATGCGCCGCGGGTACGCCTCGAAATCCTCGCCCGCGCCGAACTGCAGCGGGTTCACGAAGATCGACGCGGCCACGATCGTGTTCGGCAGGCGCTTCGCGCGGCGCATCAGCTCGCGGTGGCCGGCGTGCAACGCGCCCATCGTGGGCACGAGCGCCACCTTGTGGCCGACGCTGCGCAGCGCGCGGCTCACCTGACTGATGTGTTCGGGCGGCTGGTACGCGTTGAGCGTGGCGCGCTGGAACTTCGGTGTGGTCACGGGGTCTGCCCTTCGGCGGGGTCGTCGAGGAGGTCGGTCAGCTCGGCGGCGGTCGCCGCGTCGAGCAGGCCGGCGGCGCGGGACCGCTCGGCCGTGCGCCGGGCCAGTGCCCGGTAGGCCGGGGCGATCGCCGGCTCCGAGTCCGCGAGCACGGTGAGGTGCTTGCGGACGGTGCCGAGATCACCACGCGCCACCGGGCCGGTGAGGGCGCGGTCGCCGTGGCGCAGCACATTATCCAATGCGGCCGACAGCAGTGGCGCGACGAGTCGTTCCGAATGCCCGATTCCGGCTTCGCGCAGCAGCTCCGTGCAGTCCGCGACGAGCGTCATCAGGTGGTTGGCGCCGTGCGAGAGCGCCGCGTGGTAGAGCGCGCGGGCGGCCTCGGGGATGCGCACGGGCTCGGTGCCCATCTCCACGGCCAGCGCTTCGCCGACGTTCCACGCCACCTCGTCGTCGGGCGCCGCCGTGACGCCGATGCTGGCGGTGCTGAGGCGTTCGAGGTCCTCGGCGCGGCCGGTGAACGTGAGCACGGGGTGCAGCGCGAGCGCCAGCGCGCCGGCCTGCGCGGCGGGCTTCAGGACGTCGACTCCGTGGGCACCGGAGGTGTGGACGACGATCTGGCCCGGCCGCAGCGACTCCGTCGCCACGAGCCCGCGGACCATGCCTTCGAGGGCGTCGTCGGGCAGTGCGAGCAGCACCAGGTCGGCACGGCGGACGACCTCGTCGGGCGGCAGCAGGGGGACGTCGGGTAGCAGGCGTTCGGCCCGCGCCAGCGACTCGGCCGACAGGCCGGATGCGGCGACCACCGTGTGCCCGGCCCTGGCCAGTGCGGCGCCGAGGACGCTGCCCACCCGGCCGGCCGAGACCACGCCCACCGCGAGGCGGGCCGGTCGGTTCATGGCGTGCGCCTGTGGACGCTCATGGCTCGAAACTCCTTGGCTCGTTCCAGTCCCGCTCTTCCGGCGCGGGTACCAGACGACGGCGCGAGAGTAGCCCCGTCGCGTCCGGATGGCGGAGCTCTGGTGACGAGCTTCACCCGGTCGTTCAATCGCGGAGGTAATTTAATCGCGCCTCGGGGATCTGTGTGGCGGAGGGCCGCCGCACCCCCGCTGAGCACGGGTTTCTCGACTCGATCGAGCTACCCCGCGAGGGGGATGACGATCATCGCGGCTCGCCCGCGGTGGCGAGACGCACGGCGTCGGCCCGAGCGGTTTTGAGGGTGCGCAGCAGCTCGTCCTGACGCTGCTGGTCCTCTTCGCTGCGGATGCTGTTGCGCCCCAGGAACGCGAGCTCCGACACGCTCGCCTGGTACAGCCCGACCGCCCGCGCCGCCGCTCTGCCGGACTCGCGTCTGGCCTGTCTGCGCCACGCACGGCGCCCCGAAAGACTCGCCAGCAGGCTGACCTCCGACTTCGCGATCCACCGGTCGGCCACCATCTTCGGCAACGCGGCGGCCACGATGCGTTGTTCGCGCCGCCGTTGCAGCACGATCACGTAGACCACACCGATGAACAGCGGCACCATGATCAGGAAGTACACGGTGAGGAACGCCTTCGAGCCACCGAGCGTGGCGGCGCTGTTCCACAGCGCGTGGAGGCAGACGCCCGCGAGGTACCCGGCCAGCGGCGCGACCACCCGCAACCACCGCTGCCGCGTGCGTGCCGCCACCCCGAAACCGATGCCCGCCATCACGGCGAACAACGGGTGTGTGAACGGCGACAGCACCCCGCGCAGGAAGAACGCGGCGAGCACGCCCGCGTTGGCGCCGTTGCCGAAGCCGTACTCGGCGAACGCGCGGCCGAAGTAGTAGATGTTCTCGGTGAACGCGAAGCCGGCCGCCGAGAAGCCCGCGTAGACGATCCCGTCGACCACCCCGTCGAACTCCGCGCTGCGGCGCCAGAAGATGAGCAGCACGAAGGCGTCCTTCGCAGCTTCTTCCACCAGCGGAGCGGAGACGAGCGCGCTCACCTTGGAGCCGTTGCCACTGCCGAGCAGGATGTCGCCCACGGCCTCGGCGCCACTGTTGATGACCAGCGCGGTGATCGTCGCGATGCACGCGCCCCACGCGAAAGCCAGCAACAGCAACTTCGCGGGCTCCGGCTCCCACCGGTCCACCCACAGGAACCCCGCGACCACCACCGCGACCGGCACGAGCGCCGCCAGCACCCCGATCGCCACCGCCCCCACGCCGACGCGCGCCGTGGCCAGCCCGAACAGGAACAGGCCACACAACGCCACGACGATCAACCCGACCACGGGCAACAACACCGTGACCCGACGCGGAAGACGAGCACCTGGTCTCGCCGCTGAGCCCTTCGTGGTGGGGAGGGTTCCGTTCACGAGCGGTCACCATACGGGGGTGAGGTGTGTGGTGCTGGCTGTGGCTCTTCGAGGCCGCGGTTTTTCCGGGATAGGCAACGGCTGCGCGGGAGTCGCCGCTCATCTCGCGGCGGCCGGTTGATTCGACAGGCGGGGTCACGAGCACCGATCCGGCTCGGCCCCCACTCGTGTTCACCGGCGCCGGCCACGGCTGCGGCGAGCGGCTCCTCGGGTTCGAAGCCAGTGCGCGGCCGAGGTTTGGCCTCTCCCGCCGCGACGAATCCGGCTCGAACCGACGACCGCGCTCTCCGGCTCCGGCCACAGCAGCCGCGCTTCCCGGCGCAGCGGCGCCGCGCGACCGAGATTTCGGTGCTGCTTCTCTCGTCACCGAAGACTGCGCGGCCCACGTCGCCACCACCGCCCAAGTCGATCGGGCGAGCGAGCCGGCGCTTCGCGCGGCGGCGTGAGGCTTGCGGAAGGCTGATACACAGCGAAAAGCCCCGGCCCAATCATCATGGGCCGGGGCTTTCCGGGAGGTTCAGTCTTCTGCGCGACGACGTCGCCGCGGCGCTGATTCCGCAGCGCCATTGGCGGCCAGGAGTTCCGTGACCGACCGGCCCGCCGTGTGAGAGCCGCTCGCCGGCGCGGCGTCGGCGGAGCGGCGGCCGCGGGAGGGGGTTTCCTCCGGGGCCTCCACCGGGGGCACGTTGCGGCGGCTCTGCGAAGCCCGCTCGGTGACCACGCCTTCCCAAGCGGGGGGCTCGCCGTCCGGGCGACGGCGGCGGCCGCTTCCGGGCGTTTCGGCCGGCTCGTCGTCGGAGCGGCGGCGGCGACCGCCGGAGCTCTTGGCGGCGGTGCTGCGGACCGACTCCGGCAAGGTCGGGTTGACCGGCTCCTCGGGTTCGTCGCCCGAGTTCGAGTGAGCCCCGTGCCGCGTCGAGGGGGCGGAGTCGGCCAGGGGCGACAGGTCCGCGCGCGAGAACTGCTCCAGGCGCGAAGGCTTGCGCTGGCCCGGTTCCGCGTGCGAGGGCTCCGGAGTTTCCGCCACGGGCGGGAGGTCGGTGCGTGAAGCGGTGGCCTCGCGGGGCTTCGGCGGGGTGTCGCCGGAGGAGTGGCGGCGCTCACCGAAGTCGGCGGACGCGTCCCACGCCGGCTTCCACGCACCCGTGGACTCGCCGGTCGGCTGGTCTTGGCGGCTCACGCGGGGCAGGTCGGGCCGGGACACCTCGGCGTGCGAGACCGGGGGTTCGACCCGTCGCAGGTCCGGTCGCGACGCCTCGGCGCGCGACACCGGTGGCTCGACGCGACGCAGGTCCGGCCGCGACACCTCAGCGCGCGACACCGGTGGCTCCACCTGACGCATGCCCGGACGCGAAACCTCGGCCCGCGGCACCTGGCGCGTTTCCTCAAGCGACTCGGGCTTCGCGACCGGCGCGACGGTGCGCGTCGGCTGCGACTCGGCCGCGGAGGCCTGGCGACGCGCGGCTTCGGCGCGCAGTTCGGCGGCCTTCACGGCGCGCGCGGCGGCCGACTCGGGCTCGGGTTGGGACGACGGCTGCGGAGCCGGCTTCGGCCGGTTCTGTTTCGGCCGCGCGAGCTGCTGCGTGCGCTGGGTGTTCAGCGCAGCGGGCGGTTTGCCGTTCGGCCCCTGGCCCTGACCCGGACCATGCTGACCTGGCTGGCCCGAACCGTTGGCGGGCTTGCGCCGCCGGTCGGTGCCGGGGGTGTCGAGCACGCGGTCCATCAGCTCGGTGGGCCGGTCGTTGCCGACCTCGACCACCGGATTCTTCGGCGCCATGAGCTGCGCGGGCTTCTTGCCGTTGCCGTTCTTCGACTCCGAGCCGGCCGACACGAGCCGCTGGTCGTCGTTGAGCGAGCGCATGCGCGTGGCCTGCGCGGTGAGCGCGACGCGTTCCAGCAGCACCTCGCCACCGAACAGCGACTGCAGGCTCTCGCGCAGCGCCGACACCTCGGCGCGCAACGCGTCGAGCTCTTCGCGCGACTGGGCCTCCGCGGTCTCCCTCGTCTCGGCTTCGATCTCCAGCTCGTACTCACGCCGAGCCGCGATCTCGCGTTCCAGTTCCAGTTCGTATACCGCCTGCGCCTCGGCGACCGCGTCCTCGCTGTGCGCCGCGTGCTTGCGATACCTCACGGCGAGGAAGGCGCCGATCAAGGCGGCCCACAGGGCTGCGACGATTCCCAACCGGAGGAACCGGAGGTCGTCGCTGAGCACCAGTGCGAGAGTGGCTCCGATGGCGAGGACGAATCCGACGACGAGCCACGGCCTGCCCAGAAGGCGGCCGCGCGAGTCGTCACCCACGCCGGTCATGACAGACACCGTACCTTCTAGTGATCCGAACGAGACCTAGTCGGTACTTCGAGCGGCAGGATCTGGTCGTTAACCGGTCGTCGGACGGTTGTCCTGGCGCTCGTCGCCGGGAGGGGTCCGGCAGGAGTGCTCGAGCCACAAAGCCGCAGCTACGAGCATCGCGGAGCACACCACACCGACCACCGCGGCACGGGTGTCGAAGACGCTGGCGACGAGTTCGTCACGTCGGGGAAAAACATACGCGAACGCCGCCAGCCAACCCCCTGTCATGAAGGATCCGGCCAACGAAGACGCCTTCGCGAGCGCTACTGAGCGTGCGATGCCGATCGAGGCCGTCACCCGTCCGGCCTTGATTCTCGACCTGATCGTGTAAGCCATGATCGCCTCGATCACGGCGAGTACTGCGAACGTCACTCCTGCCAGCGTCGGGAGTCGGGGCAGGTCACCGTAGGCGAGCTGGAAGACGACGTAGACCAGGACCAGGCCGAGGACCGCGGCCACCACCAGCTCACGGGGCCGGGTGAAGTGCATGGGGTCTACCGTACCGAGAAGCCTTGACCCTCCAGTTGACTGGAGACTCCACCATGCGTCGTGTGGGTGCCACCGCGGTCTTCACGATCGGCGAGCTGTCCCGGCGGACGGGACTGCCGGTCAAGACCATCCGCTTCTACTCCGACGAGGGCCTGCTCCCGCCCACGGAGCGCACCGACGCCGGCTACCGGCTGTACGACGGGCACGCGCTCGCCCGGCTGGAGCTGGTGCGGACGCTGCGTGAGCTGGGGCTCGGCCTCGCCGACGTCGCTCGCGCCCTCGAGCGCGAGTCGTCGGTGCGCGACCTGGCCGTGCGCCACGTCGAGGCCCTCGACGAGCAGATCCGCAGGCTCCGGCTGCGCCGGGCCGTGCTGCGGGCGGTGGCGAAACGCGATTCCGAACTGGAGGAAGTGAAGCTGATGAACCGCCTCGCACAGATGTCCGATGAAGAGCGCAAGCGTCTCGTCGACGAGTTCTGGGCCGAGATGACCGAGGACCTCGCCGTGGACCCCGAGTTCTACGAGCGCATGGGCTCGGCCAAGCCCGAGCTGCCGGACGACCCGTCGCCCGAGCAGCTGGAGGCCTGGCTGGAGTTCGCCGAGCTCGTGCAGGACCCGGAGTTCCGCCGCCTGATCCGCGGCATGAGCGAGCGCCACGCGGCCGACCGCGACGCCGGCGCGTCGGCTGAGGTCACGCAAGCCCAGCGGGACAACTGGTTCGCCTGGTCCGCCGACGCCCGCGCCGCCCTCGACGCGGGTCTGGGCGCGGACTCACCGGAGGGCCGCGCCTTGGCCACAACCATCGCCGTCGCGTCGGCCGGCCCGCACGACGACCCGGCAGACCCCGCTTTCCGCCGCGCCCTGGCCGACAAGTTCGCCTCCGGCGGCGATCCCCGGGCCGAGCGCTACTGGCAGCTGCTGGCGATCATCAACGGCTGGCCGCCGATCCCGAGCGCCCAGCCCGAGGTCGGCTTCATGCTGGCGGCGCTCCGGACCTGAGTGCGTGCCTGAGTGAGTGCGTTACCGCCGAATCGGTGAACGGCGGGTGAACGGCGCCGAGTCACCGAAACCGCAGGTCCGGCCGGAGGACGACACCCGCTTTGTCCTCCTCCGGCCGAGCCCGCAGGAGATCCGCGACGGGACCGTGGCCCGGCAACACCGCATCCGGCTCGATTTCCAGCCACGGGATCAGCACGCTCGCGCGGTCCGGCGTACCCGGGTGCGGGAGGAGCAGGCGCGGGTCGTCGGACGTCACGGCGTCGACGGTCACCACGTCGACGTCGAGGGTCCGCGGGCCCCAGCGCACCTCGCGGACGCGGCCGGCCGCCTGTTCCGCGGCCTGGGCCGTCGCGAGCCAGGCCCAGTGGTCGCGCGCGGGGTCGTCGACGACGCACACGGCGTTGAGGAAGTCCGGCTGGTCCTCGACGCCCCACGGCTTCGTCTCGTACACGCTCGACACGGCCACCAGCGCCGGCCCGACCGTGTCCAGCGCGATGCGCAAGTACGCCAGCCGGTCGCCGAGGTTCGAGCCGAGCGAGAGGACGGCGCGGCTCACCGCTCGCGCCGGACGGTGACCGCGACGTCGTCGAACGTCAGCGGGATCGGCGCCGCCGGCTTGTGCACCGTGACCTCGACGGCGCTCAGCCGCGAGTCGCGCATGACCTCGTCGGCGATCTTGCCCGCGACGCTCTCGATGAGGTAGTAGGGCTCGCCCGCCACGATCCCGGCGGCCAGCTCGGCGAGCTCGCCGTAGTGCAGCGTTTTGGTCAGGTCGTCGGACGCGGCGGCCGGTCCGAGGTCCAGCCACGCGGTGACGTCGACGACGAACTCCTGCCCGTCGCGCTTCTCGTGCTCGAACACGCCGTGGCGGCCGAACACCCGCAGCCCCGTCAACGTGATGCGATCAGCCATCGGCCCGCCCCTTCCGCCACGCGGCCGCGACGGCGACCGCGTCGAGCGACGCGCCCACCTCGTGCACGCGCACTCCCCACGCCCCGGCCGCTGCGGCCAGGGCGGAAATCGCGGCGGTGCCGTTCTCGCGCCCGTCCGGCGGCCGCGGCTCACCGTCCTTTTCGGCCAGCAGCCGCCCGAGGAACCGTTTGCGCGAAGCTCCGACGAGCACCGGGAAACCCAGTGACAGCACTGAATCCAGGCCGTGCAGCAGCGCCCAGTCGTGCTCGGCGTGCTTCGCGAACCCGAGCCCGGGGTCGAGCACGATCGCGCTTTCGTCCACACCGGCGGCGAGTGCATCGTCCACTCTGGACTGGAGCTCGCTGCGCACCTCGGCCACGACGTCGGTGTATGTCGCGAGCTTGGTCATGTCCTTGCTGTGCCCCCGCCAGTGCATCAGCACCCACGGCACGCGGCTTTGCGCGGCGACGCGCCCCATGTTCGCGTCGGCGAGCCCGCCGGACACGTCGTTGATCACCCGCGCCCCCGCCTCGACGGCTGCCTCCGCGACGGAAGCACGCGTCGTGTCCACGGACAGCGCGACACCTTCGGACGCCAACTGCCGGATCACCGGCAGCACCCGCGCGGCCTCGGTCTCCGCGTCCACGCGCAACGCCCCCGGCCGCGTCGACTCGCCACCGACGTCGATCAGGTCCGCGCCCCGCGCCCACATGTCGCGCGCGTGCTCCAGCGCCTGGTCGAGGTCGAGGTAGCGGCCACCGTCGGAGAACGAATCGGGTGTCACGTTCAGCACGCCCATCACGGCGCACCGCCCGGGCCGGGGCAGGCCCGAGATCACGGGCGCCGCCCCTTGATCAGCTCGATCGCCTCCGCGCGCGACGTCGGCGACGTCCGCATCAGCCCCCGCACCGCCGACGTCACCGTCAGCGAACCCGGCTTGCGGATGCCGCGCATCGACATGCAGAGGTGCTCGGCCTCCATCACCACGATGACGCCGCGCGGCTCCAGCTTGCGGTCCAGCGCGTCGGCGACCTGCGACGTCAGCCGTTCCTGGACCTGTGGCCGCTTCG
Organism: Amycolatopsis sp. NPDC051372; assembly: GCF_040682095.1. Classification (NCBI taxonomy): domain Bacteria; kingdom Bacillati; phylum Actinomycetota; class Actinomycetes; order Pseudonocardiales; family Pseudonocardiaceae; genus Amycolatopsis; species Amycolatopsis sp. NPDC051372. The sequence goes on along the minus strand of NZ_JBFBAF010000001.1, from coordinate 748,919 downwards.
CGTAGAGGTCGACGAGCCGGGCGAGCTTGGACAGCCCAGTGACCTTGCCGTTGGCGTTCGGGATGTACCCGACGTGGGCGACGCCGTGGAACGGCAGCAGGTGGTGTTCACAGTTCGAATACATCGGGATGTCCGTGACGAGCACGAGCTCCTCGTGCGACTCGTCGAATGTCTTCGCGAGCACCTCGTCCGGGTCGGTGTACAGCCCGCCGAACATCTCGCGGTACGCGCGGGCCACGCGGGCCGGCGTGTCACGAAGGCCGTCGCGGTCGGGGTTCTCACCGCAGGCCAGCAGGAGCTCCCGAATAGCGCGCTCCGCCCGGTCCTGGTCGAAGACCGGGACCGGGCGGAGGCCGTCGTTGCTAGTGCTTGTCTGGTCCGTCCACGTCACGCCGCTGCTGCCCCTCGTCCGGCTGCTGGCCGTTCGCGCCGTCGGCGAACCAGCCCTGCTCACGCGGACGGTCTTCGGCTGGGCGCCAAGGCTGGCTGCCCGGCGACGTCGCCGGGGTCCAGCCCGGAGGCGCCCCGTAGTTGGGCGGACCGCTCTGCGTACCGCTCGGGCCACCCGGGTAGTAGCCGCCTGCCGGACCGCCCGGCTGCTGACCACCATACGACTGGGGCCAGCGACCGGTGCCGTTCGGCCCACCGTTCGGACGGCCACCGTTGGGCGGCGGGGCGTACGGGTTGGCGTTCGGGTCGGGCGGCGTCGGCGGTGCGTACGGCGGCCCACCGGGGAGGTCACCCGCGCCCGCGGCGGTGCCGACGGGCGTCGGCTCCGGCTGCAGGACTGGCTTCGCCTTCTCCGGCGGGGGCCACGGCTCGCCGCGCTCCATCGCCAGCTCGCCCGGGGTCTTGATGGGCGGCTTGTCCGACGGGGTGCGCTCACCGAACTCGTTGAAGACGGTGATGTGCGGGCGCTTCTCGACGGTCGCGAAGATCCGCTCGAGGTCCTTGCGCTGCAGCGTCTCCTTCTCGAGCAGCTCCAGCACCAGGTTGTCGAGCACGTCGCGGTAGGTGTTGAGCACGTGCCACGCCTCGGTGTGCGCCGTCTCGATGAGCTTGCGCACCTCCTCATCGATCTCGTGCGCCACCTCGAGCGAGTAGTCGGCCTGCCGGCCCGCGGAGCGGCCCAGGAACGGGTCGCCCTGCTCCTGGCCGTACTTCACGGCGCCGAGCCGCGCGCTCATGCCGTACTCGGTGACCATGGAGCGGGCGATCTTCGTGGCCTGCTCGATGTCGGAGGAGGCACCGGTGGTGGGCTCGTGGAACACGAGCTCCTCCGCCGTGCGGCCACCCATCGCGAACACCAGGCGGCCGATCATCTCCGACCGGGTCATGAGCTGCTTGTCGTCCTCCGGCACGAGCAGGGCGTGGCCGCCGGTGCGTCCGCGCGGGAGAATCGTGAGCTTGTACACGGGCTCGATGTCCGGCATCGCCCACGCGGCGAGCGCGTGCCCACCCTCGTGGTAGGCCGTGATCTTCTTCTCCTTCTCGGAGATGATCCGGCTTTTGCGCGCCGGCCCGCCGACCACACGGTCGACCGACTCTTCGAGCTCGACTTCGCCGATCACGTGCCCGTTCTTGCGGGCGGTGAGCAACGCGGCTTCGTTCAGCACGTTGGCCAGGTCCGCACCCGACATGCCGACGGTGCGCTTGGCGAGGCCGGTCAGATCCACGCCCTGCGCGATCGGCTTGCCCTTGGAGTGCACATCGAGGATCGCCTTGCGGCCGCGCAGGTCCGGCGCCGACACGGGGATCTGGCGGTCGAACCGGCCCGGGCGCAGCAGCGCCGGGTCGAGGATGTCGGGCCGGTTGGTGGCCGCGATCAGGATGATGCCGCCGCGGGCGTCGAAGCCGTCCATCTCGACGAGCAGCTGGTTCAGCGTCTGCTCGCGCTCGTCGTGCCCGCCGCCGAGGCCGGCACCGCGCTGGCGGCCGACCGCGTCGATCTCGTCGACGAAGATGATGCACGGCGCGTTCTGCTTGGCCTGCTCGAACAGGTCGCGGACGCGCGAGGCGCCCACACCGACGAACATCTCGACGAAGTCGGAGCCGGAGATCGTGTAGAACGGCACGCCCGCTTCACCGGCGACGGCTCGCGCGAGCAGCGTCTTACCGGTACCGGGCGGCCCGTAGAGCAGCACGCCCTTGGGGATCTTCGCTCCGAGTGCCTGGTAGCGCGCCGGGTTCTGCAGGAAGTCCTTGATCTCGTACAGCTCTTCGACGGCTTCGTCCGCGCCCGCCACGTCACCGAACGTGGTCTTCGGCATGTCCTTGTTCAGCTGCTTGGCCTTGGACTTGCCGAAGTTGAGGACGCGGTTGCCGCCGCCCTGCGCGTTGTTCATCATCCACATCAGCAGGCCTAGCACGAGGGCCAGCGGGATGGCGAAGATGAGGATCTGCGTCAGGATGCTCTGCTGCGTCACCTTGGTGTCGAACTTGACCGGCTGCTTGTTGAGGGTCGCGGAGTTCAGTTCGTTGTAGATGTTCACGGCCGCGTTCGCCGGGTACTGCGCGACGATCTGGTCGGTCTGGGTGCCGTTGACGTCGATCTTCTGGGTCAAGGACAGTTTGACCTGCTGTTCCTTGTCCTCGATGCTGGCTTCCTTGACGTGGCCCGCTTTGATCTGCTGGTTCGCCACGGAGATCGGAGCCTGGGTGTAGCCACGATCGCTGTCGAAGATCGTGTTGTAGGCGAACAACGCCAGCAACCCTGCGACGATCCACAGCAGTGGGTTCCTGAGCACGCTCTTCCGGTTCATACGACTCGGCCCTTGCGGCCTCGACCCTCCCTGGTTGGGCGGCTCCTGTGATACCCGCCATCACGATCTTGACAACCCGTGGTGCCCGGGCCAGTCCCACCAGGGTACCGCCCGTCCGGACGATCGACCCTTGTGAGCCTCACGCAGGTCAACGGGCAATACAGCACGAGGGTTCCCGGATGGTGCCGGTTCGCGTCACCCTAGCGTGTGTCGGCGGCCACTGAAGCCACCATCTCACCGAGTCGCGTCCGCAACGTCATCGGGTCCGCGGGCGCCACCGTCACCCATTCGCGGCCGTCGGATCCCGCTCGCGACAGGCTGAGGTAACGGCCCGTGGCGGTGTCGAACCAGCCCAGCACGCGGGACCGCTGCCGGGCTCCGAGCTGGGTACGGCTGTTCGCGGCCAGCTGACCGCCGCGCAGCCGCGGCTGGCCGGAGATGAGCGCGTACGTCTCGCGCGGGTCGACCGTCGCGCGCTCGCTCAGCGACTGGCGCTTCGCCCGCCGCCCCTTCTCCTCCGCCGCGCCGAGGCCGCCGGCCGCGACGGGCACACGGATCGGGCGTGTGTGCAACGCCTCGTCCAGCGGGAGTGTGATGGATGCCTCGCTGCCGCGGCGACCGCCGGGCAGCAGGTCGACGATCGTGGAGACCAGGCCGTCGGCAGGGGTTTCGCGCAGCCAGATGCCGTCGGCGTCCTGGATGGCCACCACGCCGGCGGCCCGGCCGTCGCCCGCGGCGAGCAGCGCGACGGGGTGGGCCTGGAACTCGGGGATGTGCAGCGCGTCGAGCGTGATCGGCGCGCGGGCGAGCAGGTTCAGCCACTCGTCCACGGGCGGTTCGAGCCGGCCGCGCGCGTCGCGGACGCCCCGCGCCTTGAGCTCGACATCGACCCGGTGCCGCAGCGATACGCGCTCGTCTTCCGTGGCACCGTGCGACCGCACGCGCAGCGGGTAGGGCAGCTCGCCGAGCCCGGCGGACTCCCAGAGGAAGTCGAACGCCAACGGCGAGAAGAACTCTTGGTGCATGCGGTGGTGCTCACCCTCCAGGATCGATCTCTTGCTCAGCGTAGCGCGAGCGTGCCCGGGCAGGAACGGCCTGAAGTGCTGAACTACCAGCAGCTCCTCAGAACGCCGCCGCGCTCTCCTGCCCCGCCGCGCCGGCCATCATCTCGCCGAGACGGTGCCGCAGGGTCGCGGCGTCGGCCGGCGCGATGGTGATCCAGTCACGGCCGTCGTGGCCGCGGGTGGCCTGCGTGAAGTAGCGGCCGGTCTCGGTGTCGAACCAGCTGAGCACCGGCGACCGGCTGCGCCCGCCGAGGCGGTTGCGCGCGTTGGCGCCGATCTGCCCGCCGCGCAGCCGGGGCTGGGCGTGCAGACGGGCCAGTGCCTTGCGGTCCTCGTCCACGCTCGCGCGGCCCGAGGCGTCGACCTGGTTGCCGCGGCGCTGCATGAAGTCGACGCCGGAGCTGCCCACGAGCTGCTCCAGCGGCACCGTGATCGACTTCTCCGTGCCGCGCGGGGCGCCCGGCAGGAGCGAGACGATGGCAGTGGCCAAGCCGTCGGCCGGGCACGGCTGCAGGTGCAGGCCGCGCTGGTCCTGTACGGCCAGCAGGCCCTGCTCGCCGACGAGGCCGGCGACGGCCAGCAGCGGTTCGGCGTTGGGGTCGAGCAGCTGCACCGTGTCGAGGCTCGTGTCGGGCGCGGCGAGGATGCCGAAGTACTCCTCGACGTGCGGCGCGGGCCGGCCGCGGCCGTCGGCGAGATCCCGCTGGGCCAGGCCGCCGAGCGTGCGCGCGCGCAGTGCGTCGCGCTCGTCGACGGTGGCGCCGTGCGAACGGATCCGCAGCGGGTAGGGCAACTCACCCAGCGCGGCCGACTCCCACAGGAAGTCCACCTCGAGCGGGGTGAGCAGCTCCGCGTTCGGCATCGACCAAACCCCCAAACCCCGTGTCACACCTTGTGTTCAGGACGTTGTGTTCAAGACAGACGCGGGCGCGCGGCCGGAAAGGCCGCGCGCCCGCGGGAAGTGCGTCAGTTGTCGTCGTCGTCCGACCAGGCGCCGATCACCGGCGGAGGCGTGGCCTCGTTGGCGCCGAAGGCGTCGTCCGGGTCCGGCTCGATGAGGAAGGACGCGTGGGTGTGCTCCTGGTCCTCCTGGCCCTGGCCGCCACCGTGACCCATGCCGCCGCCCATGCCGCCGCCCATCGGGTTCATGCCCGGCGCCGCCGGCTGGCCGCCGATGGTGCCGCCGGCCGAGACCACGCCCTGCTGCTGCACCGGAGCGGCACCACCCTGGGCGCTCTGGCGCTCGGACGCGGCCGAGGTCTTCTCCTCGTCGTTGCGCGAACCACTGCGCGAGCCCGCGCCCAGCTTGCCGCCGGCGAAGCCGACGCCGCCGCCGACCGCGCTGAGACCCAGGGCCGACGCGGCACCGCCACCGCCACCACCGGCGGGCGCGCTCGGCGCGGCCGGAGCCGGGGCCGGAGCGGCACCCGCGCCGGCGGCCGAAGCGGCCATGCTGCCGTCGAAGCCCGACGTGCCGTAGGTGCCCGAGTTGCCGGTGACCAGCGGGCCACCCGAACCGGACGTGCCCGCAGCGCTGCTGCCGGCGTGGCCGGAGTAACCCCCGCCGCCGCCGGCGTAGCTGCCGGCGCCGAGGGCACCGGTGCCGACCGGCGCCGAGATCGTGCCGACGTTGCCGAAGTCGTTGCCGTTGAAGTGCGTGGGCGTGGGCTTCATGCCGAGCGAGTCGGGGCCGAAGCTCGGGGTCGTGTTGTCGACCTCTTTCATCGACTGCGTGTAGGCGTTGAAGAACGCGACCTGCTGGGCCTTGACGTCGTTGGCGGCGTCGGCCTGGGCCTTCTGGTCCGCGGCGAGCGCGGCGGGACCGCCGGCCAGCGCCGCGGACATGGCCTGCTTCGGGTCGTAGTCGAGCGGCGCCGGCATCTTCTTGACCTCGGCGGCGGCCGCGGCCTGCTTCGCGAGACGGTCGGCCATCGTGTGCGCGGCGTCGGAGGCCTGCGTGCCCGAGGCGGCGATCGACACGAGCGCGCTCTGCGCACCCGCGGCGCCGTCGCCGACCCACGCGTTGCCCAGCTCGGAGACGGCGTTGAACAGGTCGTCCGACGCCGTCTTCAGCTCGGTGCCGTGCTTGGTCCAGTGCTGCCCGGTGGCCTCGGCCGTGCCCGGGTCGTTGTCGGTGATCGCGCCGTTGTAGAGCTGGTGGCTCTCCTGCGCGTTCCAGTTGGGCGGGTTGGCGATCGCGCGGTCGCCGCCCATCTCGAACCCACCGGCGCGGCCGCGTGCGGAGTCGACGATGTTCTGGGAGACGGAGTTGTCCCCGAGCTGCACCGCGGACCCGCTCACGGGCACGTTCTGCGCGGGCGGCTGCTGACCGTAGCCGCTGTCTTGGTTTCCAGCCATGACTTCGTGATCCCCCTCGTCAGGCCTTGCGGAACGGGTCGGCCGCGGACTGGTCGAACTCGTGGTAGCGCGCCATCGCCGTGACGATGCCCTGCTCCGCCGCCTCGTACTGGCTCAGCAGGTTCTGCAGGGCCGCGGAGTAGGAGTCGCCACCGCCGTCGGCGCGCTGGACGAACTTCTCGGCCATCGCCTGGCCGACGGGGTTCGCGCCGAGCTTCGGCGGCTGCGCCAGCGAGCCCGCGCTGTTGAGCAGGGCTTCGACCGCGTCCTTGCCCGTGCGGATCTTGTTGAGCGCGGTCTGCGCGGCGTCCGGGTCGATGCCGACCTGGCCGTTGACAGCGGCGCTCTTGAACGCGTTGGCATCGGCCAAGCTGCTGTTGCCCATTGCCCTCTCTCCGTTCCCCCGCGCGAGCTCCCCGCTCGCTTGGCAGTAGGTCTTCGCATAGGTTAACGCACCAGGTCGGCACCTATGACGCGATCGGCGAACCCCAGGTTCCCCGCCGTGTGTGATCGCCGCAACACCGCCGGCGCGTTACCACCTCTGACACGTCCGAAGGCCCCGCGAGGTTCACCGCCGGGCTTCAGGACGTGTAGACGTGCGGGTCCAGTGTGCCGATATAGGGCAGGTCGCGGTAGCGCTCGGCGTAGTCGAGGCCGTAACCGACCACGAACTCGTTGGGGATGTCGAAGCCGATGTACTTCACCGGCACGTCGACCTTCACGGCCTCGGGCTTGCGCAGCAGCGAGACGACCTCGAGCGACGCGGGGTTGCGGCTCGCGAGGTTCTTCAGCAGCCACGACAGCGTGAGGCCGGAGTCGACGATGTCCTCGACGATCAGCACGTCGCGCCCCGCGATGTCGCGGTCGAGGTCCTTGAGGATGCGCACCACACCCGACGACGAGGTCGAGGAGCCGTAGGACGACACGGCCATGAACTCCAGCTGTGTCGGCACCGGCAGAGCGCGGGCGAAGTCGGTCATGAACATCACGGCACCCTTGAGCACGCCCACCAGGAGGAGGTCACCCTGGCCGTTTTCGGGGTAGTCCGCGGCGATCTTGGCCGCCAGCTCCGCGATCTTGTCCTTGATCTGCTGCTCGGTGATGAGCACGGAGGCGATCTCGCCCTCGTACACGGTCATTCCCCTCGGGTGGTGGGTTCGGGTCCGGACAGCGAGAGCCTGCCACGGCACCGGCGCGCCTCCAAGTTGCCCGGCAGCCAGACGCCGCCCTGCCCGCGCCAGCGGGCCACGAGCGCGTCGACCGAGCGCAAGTGCGCGTCGGTGAGTTCCCGCACGCCCGAGCCCAGCAGCCACCTGCGGAGAACCCGTCTGCGCAGTGCTGCGGGCTCGCCCTCGAGCACCGTCACGTCCAGCCCTCCGGGCCCGCCCCCGCGGGTGAGAATCCTGTCCGCCACTGTGTCCAACGCCTCGGTGTCGTCACGCAGCTGTGCGGCCGTTCGGGCCAATGCGGCCGCGACGCCGCCGGCGAGCACCTCTTCCAGCAGTGGCAGCACTTCCGCGCGCAGGCGGACGCGGGTGAAGCGCGGATCGGCGTTGTGCGGGTCCTGCCAGGGTTCGACGCCGAGCTCGGCGCAGGCACCGCGGGTCTGCTCGCGCGTGACGCCCAGCAGCGGCCGGCCCCACGGCGGGTCGAGCGGGCGCATGCCGGCGAGCGACCGCGGTCCGGAGCCGCGGCCGAGGCCCAGCAGCACCGTTTCGGCCTGGTCGTCGAGGGTGTGGCCGAGGAGCACGAGTCCTTCTTCGCCGCCGGGCAGCGCTTCGCGCAGCGCGTGGTACCTCGCGGCGCGCGCGGCGGCTTCGGGACCGCCCTTGCCCGTGACGTCCACGGTGAGGATTTCCGCCTCGTCCACGCCGAGCTCCTTCGCGGCCGCGGCGGCTCGCGCGGCGACTTCCGCGGAGCCGTCCTGAAGCCCGTGATCGACGATCAGCGCGCGCGTGCGCAGCTTCCGGTGGCGCGCGACGTACGCCGTGGCTTCCGCCAGGGCAAGGGAATCCGCCCCGCCCGAGACGGCGACGCAGACCTCCGGCGGTGGCGCGTGCGTCGTGAGGAACTCCCGCACGGCCCGGCGGACCGCCGCGAGCGCGCTCATCCGTGCAGGCGCCGCACCCAGGCCGCGGGATCGCTGATCTCGGCCCGGGTCGGCAGCGTGTTCGGCGAGCGCCAGACCGCGTTGAACCCCTCCATGCCGACGGCGTCCACCACGCGTTTTGTGAACTTCGCGCCTTCTTCGTACTGGCGAATCTTCGCGTCGAGCCCGAGCAACGCGCGCAGCATGCGGTCGAAGACACCGCCGCCCTGGCGACGGGCGCTGAAGCGCGAGCGGATCACCTCGACGGTGGGCACGACCCGCGGACCGACGGCGTCCATCACGTAGTCGGCGTGGCCTTCGAGCAGCGTCGACAGGGCCAGCAGCCGATCGAAGATCGCGCGTTCCGCGGGCGACTGCAGCAGTTCCGCGATGCCGATGCCCTTGCCCCGCTGCTTGAGCGCCTCGGGCAGACGCCCGACGAGCTCCGAAAGGCCGTCGGCGGAATGCCCCGCGATGCCGGTGACGAGGCGTTCCACCTCGTCGGCGAAGTAGTCGCGCAGCCACCGCACGGCCGTGAACTGCAGCCGGTGCGTGCACTCGTGCAGGCACACCCACAGCCGGAAGTCGGGCGCGTGCACCTTCATCGCGCGCTCGGCGGCGACGACGTTGGGCGCGACCAGCAACAGCTGCCCTTCACGCTCGGGGCCGCCGAAGGGGTCGTACTGGCCGAGCACGCGCGAAGCGAGGAACGACAGCACCAGCCCCGTCTGCACGCCCGCGCCCGACGCCAGGATCGGGCCGAGCGGGCCGCCCTGCGCTTCGGGCAAGGCGCGGCCCGTGAGCGCTTCGAGCCCCGACGCGGCGGACCGCACCCAGCCGGGCCGGTCGACGACCGTGCCCGGCAACAACGGCAGGTCCTTGCCCAGGCCCGTCAGCTCCCGCACGTGGCCCTCGGCCTCGGCCGTGAGGTCACGCAGGTCGGTGACCGCGCGCGCGGCCTCTTCCTTGGGCACCTGCGGACCACCGCGCACCAACCGCGCTCCGGTGGACGCCGCGAGGTCCCAGTCGACCATCGGCCGCCGTGGGGTCTCGGTTTCCTGGCTCACCTGTCCGACGCTACCTGCACAAGGGCACTTTGCCCGACTGGATCCGGCACCGATTCGCCTAGTTGCAGCCACACTTCCGCAGGGTGGTGGCCAGCACGTCGAGCGCGGCCTGGCCCGGGTTCTTCTCCGAACCGTTGGACATGAACGCGAACGCGAGCACGCGGTTGTCGCTGTCGAGCACGTAGCCGGCGAGGGTGTTGACGCCGGTGAGCGTGCCCGTCTTCGCGCGAACCCAGCCCTTGCCCGCGGCCGAGTTCGGCGTGGCGTAGCGGGTGGCGAGCGTGCCGGCGGGGCTGCCGGCCACGGGCAGGCCCGCGAGCAGCGGGCGCAGCTTCGGGGTGTCCGGGTTCTTGCCGTCCGGCGCCGCGGCCTCGGCTAGCACCTGCGCGAGCAGCCGCGCGGGCACCTTGTTCTGGTTGGACAGGCCACTCGTGTCGGACAGCTGCAGGCCCGTGACGTCGAACCCGTGATCGGCCAGCACCTTCTTCACCGACGCGGCCGCGCCGGAGAACGACGCCTCGGCGCCCGCGGTGATGGCGACCTGGCGGCCGAGAGCGTCGGCGAGGACGTTGTCGGAGATCTGCAACAGCGCGTACGCCAGGTCCGGCAACGGCGCCGACTGCACCTGCGCGACGACCTTCGCGTCGGCCGGCGCCTTCGCAGTGCCGGCGGCCTGCGCACCGAGCTTGTCGGCGACGAGCTGGGTGAGCGTGGTCGCCGGGTTCCCCGAGCGCGGCGTCTCGTCGACCGACGGGTTGAGGCGGCCGCCGTCGGCCATCGCGGGCACGATCGGCGCGCCGTAGGTCGAAGGCGCGTCGCCGGGCTCCCAGCCCGGGGCGGTCGTGGGGCCCGAGTAGGCGCTGACGTCGACCTGCACCTTCTGGACGCTCGGGTCGGCCTTCTTGATCTGGGCGACGAGGTCGTCCACGTGGGCCGCGCCGGGGTAGAGCGGCGAGTCGGTGCCGATGGGCAGCGCGGTGAGCGACGGGTCGCCACCGCCGACGATGATCACCGTGCCGGGCGACGAGCCCTGCACGACCTTGGTGACGATCCGCTTCGTCGGGTCCATCGACAGCAGCGCGGCCGACACCGTGAGGATTTTCGTGGTCGACGCCGGGGTCAGCGGAGTGGTCGAGCTGTGGTCCCACAGGACGGAGCCGTTGGCGGGGTCGATCACGCTGCCGCTGAGCTGCGACAGCGCCGACGCACCGGCGGGTCCGGCCAGCGCCGAAGCGACGCCGTTCGCCGACGGGCCCTGGCCCGAGGTGTCAGGGCCGTGCAGCGCGAGGGTCACGGACGCGGGATCGGGACTTTCGCCCTTCGGCGCGTTGGGCGCCCACGGCAGGCCGAGCTTGTTGGACACCTGCGGCATCGCGGACGCGACCCCGGCCGCGACGAGCACCAGCACCACGACGAGGCCGAGGACGACGAACTTCTTCTTGCCCTTCTTGGCTTTCGGCTCTTCTGATGAGGTGTCCCGCTGCGGCTCGCTACGGGGCGGCTCCTGGTCGTCGTAACCGCCGGCGAAGCCTTCGGCGGGGCGCTCGATGCCGACGGTCGCCTCCGCCGGGAACTGCTCACCCGACGGTTCGATGCGCACCGGGCGGGCCTGCGTCCCCGACGCCGGGGGGACCGCGCCACGCGGCGGCTCGGGGAGGCCGCGGGGGTTGTCGGGCTTGTCCTGGGACCAGGCGCCCTCGTTTTGGAGGCTGTCCCACTGGGGTGCGTCTCGGGGGCCTTCGGGTTCGTTGCCGCCCTGGGCGGTGTGGAAGACGTCCCAGCGTTCTTCGCGTGGGGACTCGGTGTTCTGGCGCTGGGATTCTTGGCGCTGGGATTCGCGCTTCTGCTCGTTGCGGAAGACGTCCCACTTGGACAGGTCGATGTACTCGGTGCCGCTCTCGCTGTTGGCGGCGCCGCTGTCTTCGCTCGCCTCTTCCTCGGGCGGCTCCGCGGGCCCGGATTCGAACATCGACCCGACGCGGCGCGGCTCTTCGCTCCGGTTCTGGTCGCCACGGTTCTCGTCACCGCGGCTCTGATCACTGCGGCTCTGATCACTGCGGCTCTGATCACCGTCGCCCGGGCGCGCGGGCCGCTCCACCGGCACCCAGGGCACGGCGGGCGGCGGCACCCGAAGCTGCTGAGTCGACTGGTCGGACGGCGTCTGCTGCGACCGTTCCGACGAGGACTGCTCCTGCCCCTGCTGGTTCTGCCCCTGCTGCCGCTGACCTTCCGAGCGGTCCTGCTGCAGGCCCCCCGGCTGACCCTGTTGGGACGCGCCTTGCTGTTGCTGCTGCGGCTGGCCTTGCTGCTGGCCCCACGGCGCGTTGGCGGACTGCTGCCGGCCCGGCCCCTGCTGCGATTGCCGGCCCTGCTGAGGCTGGCCACCCTGACTCTGCCGGCCGAACAGGCCCTGGCCCGGCTGGGACTGGCTCCGCTCGCCCTGCGACTGCGGCCCCGGCGTCTGCTGGTTCTGAGACTGCGGTCCCGATGACGGCTGGTTCTGGGGCTGCCGGACTCGCGGCTGCTCACCCGGCCGCGGCCCGAGCCGGTCGGCGAGGTCCTGCCGCGGCTGTCCCGGCTGCCGCATCTGCCCGGATTGCCCCGGCTGGCTCTGCTGCCCCGCCTGCCCCTGCTGACCCTGCTGACTCGGCTGGCCGGACTGTCCCTGCGACGGCTGCTGCCCCGCCTGTCCACCTCGGTCACCAGCCGGGCGCGGCTCGACCGGAGTGTTCAGCCCCGGAACCAGTTCGGGCGGGACGTTCGGCTTGAACCACGACCCCGGCGGACGCTCTCCGGCGCCGGGTGAAGAACCCGCGGGAGGTGTGACGTTCGGCACGGCGAGCCGGTCCGTGACGGTCTGACCGGGCTTGGGGATGGGAAAGCGCGCCGTCGCCCCACCGCCGCGCGACGACTTGTCCTCGTCACCCTCGGGCCACATCGGCTGGTCGTTGTCCGACACCCACCACTCCTTCTCACCTGCCCGGAAGGGGCCAAGGTCACATGCTGCTAGCCGACATCCATGGGACCCGGCGGCAGCGCGTAGTCCACACTAGTGACGTCAATGAGGTGATTACGGTTGCCGCCCACGACGTGTGGGATACCGAGATTCGAGAAGCAGCGAGGACGGCCGTGGAGTTCGACGTCACGATCGAAATCCCCAAGGGGGAGCGCAACAAGTACGAGGTCGACCACAAGACCGGTCGCATCAAGCTGGACCGGACCCTGTTCACGGCGACGCAGTACCCGGCGGACTACGGCTTCATCGACGACACGCTCGGCCAGGACGGCGACCCGCTCGACGTGCTCGTGCTGGTGCAGGAGCCGACGTTCCCGGGCTGCCTGATCCGCTGCCGCGCCATCGGCATGTTCCGCATGACCGACGAAAAGGGTCCGGACGACAAGGTGCTGGCCATCCCGACCAACGACCCGCGCCTTGAGCACCTGCGCGACATCCACCACCTCAACGAGTTCCACAAGCTCGAGATCCAGCACTTCTTCGAGGTCTACAAGGACCTCGAGCCGGGCAAGAGCGTCGAGGGTTCGTCGTGGGTGGGCCGCGCGGAGGCGGAGGCCGAGATTTCGCGGTCGTACCAGCGGGAGCAGGACCGGCTGGCCAAGGAAGAGGTCGACGGTCCCGCTCACTGAGAGCGACCGAAACGCGCGAAAGGGCCGTTCACCCCGAGCTTGGGGTGAACGGCCCTTTCTTTGATCTGTTTCAGTGCGCCAGCGCGAGCGCTTCCTGCTCCGAGCGCTGCTCCATCGCCGACTTGTCCGAAAGCGGCTTCTCCTTGAGCAGCCAGACCAGGGCGAACCCGACCGTCAGCACGATCCCGCCGACCAGGAACACCGTGCTCATCGAGCCGGCGAACCCGTCGAGGATCGGGCGGGCAAGCACCGGGTCGAGGTGGGCGAGGAACGAGGTGTCGTTCACGTCCACGCCGCCGTTCGCCATCTGCTGCGCGAACTCCGGGTGCTGGGCGAGCGCCGCGACGTACGACGGGGTCGCCATCGCCGAGCGCGCCGCCGCCGCGATCCGGTCACCGACCGTGCCGAACAGGATCGAGAGGAACACCGCGGTCCCCGCCGTGCCGCCGATCTGGCGGAAGAACGTCGCCGACGAGGTCGCGACCCCGATGTCCTGCGGGGCGACGTCGTTGGTCGCGGCGAGCTGCAGCGTCTGCATCGAGGCGCCCAGGCCCAGGCCGATCACGAACGCGATCGCCATCACGACGCCCAGCGGCGTGGCCGCGCCGATCGTCGACAGCCCGAACAGCGCCGCCGCCATCAGCCCCAGACCGGCCACGGCGAAGGCCTTGTAGCGGCCGGTCCGCGAGATCACCGTGCCGGAGCCGAGGCTTGCGACCATGATCCCGAGGGTGAGCGGCAGCATCTGCAGGCCGGCCTGCGTCGGCGTCGCGCCCTTCACGATCTGCAGGTACAGCGGCAGCGACATCATCGCGCCGAACATGCCCGCGCCCTGGATCACCGTCACGAGCGTGGCCACCCGGAACACCGGCCGGCGGAACAGCCGCAGCGGCAGCAGAGCCGCGTCGCCCATCCGGCGTTCCTGCAGGATGAACAGGACCACCCCGACCAGCCCGATCGCGTACATGCCGAGCGACGCGGGCGAACCCCAGCCCCACTCGCGCCCCTGCTCGGCGACGATCAGCAGCGGCACCAGGCCCAGCGTCAGCGCGCCGGCTCCGAGGAAGTCCACGCGCTGCTGCACGCGGGTGTGCGGGAGGTTCAGCACCTTGCTCACCACGACCAGCGCGGCCAGGGCAATCGGGACGTTGACCAGGAAGACCCAGCGCCAGCCCGTGACGCCCGCGAAGGAGTCGAGCCCCGCGAAGAACCCGCCGACGACCGGTCCCGCCACGCTCGAGATCCCGAACACGGCCATGAAGTAGCCCTGGTACTTGCTGCGCTCGCGCGGCGCCGTGATGTCCGTGATGATCGCCAGCGCCAGCGACATCAGCCCACCGGCGCCGAGCCCCTGGAACGCGCGGAACGCGGCCAGCTCGTACATCGAGCTCGCGAACCCGCTGGCCAGCGAGCCGGCGAGGAACAGCGAGATCGCCGTGAGGTACATGGGTTTGCGCCCGAACAGGTCGGACAGCTTGCCGTAGAGCGGCGTCGAGAGCGTCGCGGTGATCAGGTAGGCCGTGGTGGCCCACGCCTGCAGGCTCTGGCCGTGCAGCTCGTCCGCGATCGTCTTCATCGCCGACGACACGATGGTCTGGTCCAGTGCGGCCAGGAACATACCGAGCATCAGCCCGGACAACACGGTCAGGATCTGCCGGTGCGACAGCTTGCCGGTGCCCCCTTCCGCAGTGATGGTGGCGGTCATCGTGGTACTCCCTCAAGTCTGGTCGAGCAGTTGCTTGTATCCACCAACTACTTTCAGGGTGCAACTGTTCCCGGGAAGCTTGTATGAGGCAAGTAAATAAGGTGTGACGCTGGTCGCAGGGAGTGTCGCAGGGAGTTAGAGGTGGGCCTTGAACTGGACGAAGTCGGCTTCACGCATGGGCTGCGCATGGCCCGGCCGGGGGCTTCGGGGCTCTCCCGTAAGCGCGACGGGCACCTCGGCAAGCCCAAGCCGCACCGCCACGGCGATGCGGTGGTTGCCGTCGAGGATGCCGAACTCCTCGTTGAACCCCAGCCTGAGCGGCACGAGAATCCCACGCCGCGCGATGTCCCGCGTCAGCTCGTCCAGGTGGCGCGGGGTGTCAACCAACGCCGACCCGACCACCTCCCGGTCGACGGCCCGGTACCGCGCGACGATCTCAGTCGGCAGGAAGAGAGGCGACATCGGCTCATCCTCGCGCGCAGCCGGCCAACGCCCCGATCGCGACGGCTCCGCTCTCGGACGCCGGTGGGTCCGTTCGCCACGCGAAAGGTCCCCTCGCGACCCGAAGCGGCACGAACGGCCCCCTCACGCCACGTCCCGCGGTGCGAAAGGCCCTCTTGCAACAAGCGCGCGGTGCGAACGGTCCCGTCGCAACACCCGCCCGACATAAAAGGACCCCTCGCATCGCACCGAACCCACAGCGCGAATGGCCCCTTCGCCGCGCCGACACAGAACGAACGGTCCCTTCGCAACGCGACACCCGCACGAACGGTCCCCTCACGCCACGGCCGCGGCGCGAAAGGCCCTCCCGCACCAAGCACACGGCGCGAACGGTCCCCTCACGCCACGGCCCACGGCGCGAACGGTCCTGCCGCAACACCCGCCCGGCACAAAAGGACTCCTCGCATCGCACCGCACCCACAGCGCGAACGGCCCCTTCGCCGCGCCGACACAGCACCAAAGGCCCACTCGCACCAGACCCACAACACGAGCGGTCCCCTCACCCGGCCGACACCGCACGAAACGCCCACTCGCACCGCCGCCACAGCGCAAAAGGTCCCCCCGCACCAACCACCGTGCGCAAGGGGACCGTTCGCTCAGCGAAAGCAGCGTCAGGCGACGTAACCCGGAATCGGGAACGGCGTCAGAAACTCCCGGATCTCAGCAGCAATCCGGTCCAACTCCGCCTCCGGAGAAGAAGAAGCAGCCGCCGCGATCACCGTGCGGTCGATCCACTCCGCCACCTGCACCTGGTGCTCCGGCAGCAACCCGCGCGTCGTGATGGCCGAGGTGCCCAGCCGGATGCCCGACGGGTCGAACGGCTTGCGCGGGTCAAACGGCACCGTGTTGTAGTTCAGCTCGATCCCGGCGCGGTCCAGGGCCTGGGCGGCAGGCTTGCCGGCGACGTTCTTGTTCGTCAGGTCGATCAGCAGCAGGTGGTTGTCCGTGCCGCCGGAGACGAGGTCGTAGCCGCGGTCGAGCAAAGCCGACGCCAACGCGGCGGCGTTCGCCACGATCGTCTGCGCGTACGTGGCGAACGACGGCTGCGCAGCCTCCCCCAGCGCCACCGCGATGGCCGCCGTCGTGTGGTTGTGGGGGCCGCCCTGCAAACCGGGGAACACGGCCTTGTCGATCGCCTTGGCGTGAGAAGCGTCCGACATGATCATCGCGCCGCGCGGGCCGCGCAGGGTTTTGTGAGTGGTGGTCGTAATAACACCGGCGTGGCCGACCGGTGACGGGTGCGCGCCGCCCGCGATGAGGCCGGCGATGTGGGCGATGTCGGCCACCAGCACCGCGTCCACTTCGCGCGCGATTTCCGCGAAGCGGGGGAAGTCGATGGTGCGCGGGATGGCCGTGCCGCCGGCGAAGATCAGCTTCGGGCGGTGTTCCAGAGCGAGGTCGCGCACCTGGTCGAAGTCGACGCGGCCGGTTTCCTTGCGCACGCCGTAGCGGACCGGGTTGAACCACTTGCCCGTCGCGGACACGGACCAGCCGTGAGTCAAGTGGCCACCGTCGGGCAGGGCCATGCCGAGCACGGTGTCGCCGGGCTGGGCGAAGGCCAGGTACACGGCGAGGTTGGCCGGGGAGCCGGAGTACGGCTGCACGTTGGCGTGGTCCACGCCGAACACGGCCTTCGCGCGCTCGATCGCCAGGTTCTCGATGGGGTCGATGAACTGCTGGCCCTCGTAGTAGCGCTTGCCGGCGTAGCCCTCGGAGTACTTGTTGGTGAGCACGGTGCCGGTGGCCTCGAGGACCGCGCGCGAGACGTAGTTCTCCGACGCGATCAGGCGGATCTTGTCGTGCTGGCGCTTCGCTTCGTCCTCGACGAGCCCGGCGATCTGCGGGTCGGCGGCGGCGAGCGTGGAAAGGGCGGGCTGATGTGTCATCACGTCTCCGGCTCTAAACCGGCCGGGCACCCAGGCGCGCGGTGCCGGCCTCGTCGTCGCTTCCCGGTGGTGCTCCACCTCTGATGGCGCCAGTCGCAGCTGCGTGCCGAAGTTTAGTGCACGTCAGACGGGCTTGGAGCCCTCCCGGTGCCGTCGCGCGAGGTCCTGGTAGATCCCGGCGTTGTGCTCCACCCACATCCGCGCCGAGTCGGTGAGCGGCACGAACTTCTTGGCCGGGCTGCCCATCGCGATGACCTCCGCGGGCACCTCCGTACCGGGGGTCACGGTCGAACCCGCGGCAACGAGCGCCCGCGGGCCGATCACCGACTTGTCCAGCACCGTCGAACCGTTGCCGATCAGCGCCTGCTCGCCGATCGTGCAGTCGTGGACCAGGCACTGGTGCCCGACGGTCACGTTCTTCCCGATCTCCGTCAGCGTGCCGCCGCAGTGGATCACCGAGTTGTCCTGCACGTTCGCACCCTCGCGGATCACGATCGGCCCGAAGTCGGCGCGGATCACGGCGCCGTACCAAACCGAAGCGTCCTTCTCGACGGTCACGTCGCCGATCAGGGTGGCGGTAGGGGCGATCCAGGCGTCCGGGTGGACCTGCGGGCTCGCGCCCTCGAAGGAGAACAGAGGCATGCCAGCACCCTAAGCGGCGTCAGCGATAACCGGCGAAGCAGAGCGCCTCGACGTCGCCGCGCAGGCTCTCGAACGGCCGCGGTCGCACCCGCTGCTGCACTACCGCGCCGAGCAGGTAGCTCAGCAGCGCGCGGGCGCGCGCCCGCGGGTCGTCGACGTCGAGCGGCGCCAGCAGCTCCGCGAACAGCTCGGTGATCGACGTCAGCATCGCGTCGATCGCCTGAGGGTGCTGCGCGCGCCCGGCCGCGATCCAGTACTCGAACCACAGGAACGCGCCATTGGGCCGCTCCGCGAACTCCGCCAGGTACGCCTTGGTCACCTCGAACAGGCGCTCGCGCGGGTTGTCGAACATCTCCCCGACGGCGCGCAGGTCCGTGGCGAACGTGGTGATGTGGGCGGCCATCGCGCGGTCGATGAGCACGTCGATGTCGGCGAAGTAGTAGTGGATCGCGCTCTTCGTGAGCGGGCCCGCGTCGGCGATCGCGCGTACTGTGCACCCGGCAAGCCCGTCTCTGGCGAGCACGACTCGTGCGGCCTCGACGATCTGCTCCTGCTTCTGCAGCTGGTTGGGCGACAGCTGCGCGCTGCGGCCGGGTACGGCGGTCACGGTGATCCTCGTTACGTTATTCAGGACGACAGGCCCGAATCCTAGGGCAGACGTCCCATCACGCCCTCTCGGGTGAAAAAGCGGATTGGCCACCCCGGTCCGCACAGCGGACAATGCCCGGCATGGTGATCTCAGGGGACAAGGGGCTCAGCGAGGCGGCGCGCCGCCAGCTGGAGAAGGAAATAGCCGGCCTGCGCGCACAACGGGCGGCGCTCGCACCGCAGCCCGGCGAGCAGGAACGCACGGGGGACGCGGCCGACCAGGCCGACGTGATCGACCGGGCCGAGGCCGCCGCGCGGCTGGAGCGCCAGATCTCCGACGTCGCCGCCAAGCTCGAACACGGCGCCTACAACAGCAATCTGCTTCCCGACGGCACGCGCGTCTCGCTGCGCTTCGCCGACGGTGACGAGGAAGTACTCAACGTCGTCACCATCCCGGGCGAGGACCTCGACTCGCTGACTTCGGACAGCCCGCTGGGCCTCGCCCTGGTCGGCGCCAAGGCCGGCGACAAGATCACCTACCGCACCCCGCGCGGCGAAGCCTCCGCCACGGTGATCGAGCTGACCCCGCCGGAGGACTGACTACTTCGGACTCCACGGATCGGGCTGCCGGGCATCACGCCTCGGCGGCCCGATCCGTCTTTTCGCGCAACCCTCAGCGACGTTGGTCGAGCGTCTCCGGTTTGTAGGCGTAGATCAGGCCCTGGTCGGCGATGACGTGCCAGTCGGTGTCGCAGACGCGGTCGGTGCGGTGCTCCTGGCCGGCGGGCCACCAGTCGGCCGACAGCGTCGCGCGGGTCGCCGACGCGGGACCCTTGACGCACGTCGCGGGCAGGCCCGAGGCGCCTGGGGTGTAGCGCAGGATCCGTTCGGACCCGGTGGTGCGGATGACCTCCGTGACGGCCGTCGCGTCGTCGGGGATCCAGGACGGCAGGCGCGCGTCGGTGTCGGCCTTGCCGATGGCGCCGGTGTCGTACGAGACGTTTTTGACGTGCTCCGGCCCGTCCGGCGCACACGCGGTGACGGTCGCCAGTGCCGCCGCGATCGCCGCGAACCAGGTCGCGGTTTTCCCGATTTCGTTCATGCCACCGAGTCAATCCAGGCCCCGGAGGACCGGCATCGGCTTTCCGGCCCGAAGCCACACGCCGGATGGCCGAGTCAGCGCGCGCGGCGCGTGATCCACGTCGCGATCTGCGAACGCGAGCGGAAGCCCAGCTTGTCGAGGATGTGGACCACGTGCGACTCGGCCGTGCGGCGGCTGATGACCAGTCGTTCGGCGATGTCCTTGTTGGACAGCCCGTCGGCGACCAGCCGCGCCACCTCGTACTCGCGGCGGCTCAGCTCGGCGGGGCGTTCGTCGGGGATCCCGCTGCCCAGCGCGAACGCGATCGCCGAGTCGAGATCGGACACGGCGGCCGCACCGCGCTCGTAGGCCGGCCGGAACCGCGCGCCCAACGCCGAAGCGATGCCGGCCACGCAATCCGCGTGCACGTCGATCAGCCGGCCGAACCCGTACATCGGCCGCCCGCCGACCAGCGGCCAAACCGCGGAAGCCGTGCCCAGCAGCTCGGCCGCGCGGTCCGGCTGCCCCAGCGCCGCGCTCGTCCACGCGAGGAACTCGAGGGCTTTCGCGGCGCCCAGCACGTCGCCGAACGGCCGGGCCGAGCTCAGTGCCGCCGTCAGGTCCTCGGCGGCGGCCGCGAACGAACCAAGTCGCCAGTGGGCCAGGCCCCGGACGCCGAGGAGGCCGCTGCGGGAGAACTGCTCGCCGCACAGCGCGAGCCCTCGTGACGCGACGGCCAGCGCCTCGTCGCCGTCGTCGCGCCAGACGGCCGTGTGCGCGACGGCTATGAGGATCTGCAGCAGCACCTCGCCGTCGGCCGTCACCTCGGCTTCGTGGAACAGCTCGTCGGCCCGGTCGACGTCCCCACCGAGGAACGCGCACCCGCCAAGCACCAGGCGGGCGTGGGCCAGCTCGTCGGCGTCGTCGTGCTCCAGCGCCCACGCCTCGGCCTCCCGCCCTAGAGCGACCGCCTGCTCGCGGCCGCCCCGGAAGGCCAGCGACGACGCCACGATCCACAACGCCCGCGCCCGGTCCTTGCCCGGCTCGGGGTTCAGCGCCAGCGCGCGCTCCAGCCAGTGCGCGCCCTCGGCGACGTGGCCGCAGAACAGCCACAGGAACTCCAGCGCCACCCCCAGCCGCAGGCCGACGGCCGGGTCCCCGGCCAGGCTGTGCTCCAGTGCGGCGCGCAGGTTCGGCAGGTCCGCCCGCACCCGCGCGGCCACGAGCGCCTGCTCCGGGCCGTGGCCCCAGTCGTGCGCGGCCTGCTCGGCAAGGCGCAGGTAGTGGTCGCGATGCCGGTCGCGCAGCTCGTCGCACAGGCCGAGCTCCCGCAGCTTCGCCTGCGCGTACTGCCGGATGGGCTCGAGCAGGCGGAAGCGCGTGGTGCCGGCCGGCCGCTCGGCCTGCACCACCGAGCTGCCGACGAGTCCGGCCAGCAGGTCGAGCACGTCGTCGCGCTCGATCCCGTCGCCGGCGCACACACGCTCCACGGCTGTGACGTCGAAGGCGCCCGCGAACACCCCGAGCCGCGCCCACAGCAGCCGCTGGCCTGAGCTGCACAGCTCATGGCTCCACTCGACGGTGCCTGCGAGCGTCCGGTGGCGCGCGGGCACGACAGGGCTGCCGCGCCGGAGCAGAGCGAAGAAGTCGTCGAGCCGGGCCAGGAGCTCGTCGACGCTCAGCACCCGCAGCCACCCCGCGGCCAGCTCGACGGCGAGCGGTATCCCCTCCAGCCGGTGGCAGATCTGCACCACCTGCGGCCAGTTTCCACTGTGGACGGTGAAGCCGGCGCACACCGCGGCCGCGCGATCGACGAAAAGCTTCACGACGTCGAGCCCCCGCGCGCCCGCGAGGTCACGCACCGGCGGCACGGCCAGCGGCGGCACCGGGAGCACGTGTTCCCCGTCGAGTCCGAGCACGTGTCGGCTGGTCGTGAGCACGCGCAGGTCAGGGACCGCCACGAGCAACTCGTGCACCAGCGCGGCGAGCGCCTGGCCGAGGTGCTCGCAGTTGTCGAGCACGAGCAGCAGCTGCTTGTCACGCAGGAAGTCAACGAGCCGCGCGGAGGGATCACCGCCGGTGTCGCCGAGGCGGAACGCCGCGCCGATCGTCTGCGCGAGCAGCGCCGGATCTCGCAACGCGGCCAGCTCGACGAGCCACACCCCGTCGGCGAAGGAACCGCGCACCTCGGTGGCGGCCCGCAGCGCGAGCCGCGTCTTGCCGACACCGCCGGTGCCGGTGAGCGTGACGAGCCGGGCCGCGGCGAGCACCTTCCGCGTCGCCCGCAGCTCTTCGCGGCGGCCGACGAAACTCGTCACCTCCACCGGCAGTGCGCCCACCTCGGTCACTTCCCTCGTCCGGGGACCGGCCGAGGGCAAGGCTAACCCGCGCGCCGCCCCTCCGGTCCTCGCCGGAGGGGCGGCAGGTGTGCGGTTCAGGACAGCAGGTGCTTGAGGTCCGCGGCCGCGTGCCGGAACTCGGCGCGGGTGCTCGGCACGTCGTGAATCGGGTTCAGCAGGGCCATGTCGTGGATCTGGCCCACGTACTGCACCGAGATCACGTCGACGCCGGCCTCGTCGAGCTTGTGCGCGTACGCGACGCCTTCGTCGCGAAGTACGTCGTTCGACGAGGTGTGGACGATCGCCGGCGGCAGGCCACGCAGCTGGTCCACAGTGGCCCGCAGCGGCGAGGCGTACGGGTTGTCGCGCGTGGCCTCGTCCGGCGCGTAGACGTCCCAGCCGAACTTCATGAACGCGCGCGGCAGGAAGCGGCCGTCGGCGAACTCGGCGTAGGACGCGGTGTCGACGCGCGCGTCGGTGGCCGGGTACATCAGCAGCTGGGCCTTGATGGGCGGCCCGTCGTGGTCGCGCGTGTACATCGTGAGCGCCGCGCTCAGGTTGCCGCCGACGCTGTTGCCCGCCACCGCGAGCCGCGACGCGTCCAGCCGCTGCGAAGCGCCTTCACGCGCAACCCACTTGAGCGCGGCGAAGCACTCTTCGAGTTGCGTCGGGAACACGGCGTCCGGGATCGGCGTGTACTCCACGAAGACCACGGCGTACCCCGTCGCGAGCACGAGGTCGCGCGTGAGGCGGCGGTGGTTGTCGAAGTCGCCCGCGATCCACACGCCGCCGTGCAGGAACAGCACCACGGGCAACGTCTCCTGCGACCGCGCGGGGCGCTGCACGTAGATCTTCGTGCGCACGCCGTCGACCTCGATGTCGCGTTCCTCGGTGTCGACCCCGCTCAGGTCGACGTCGACCGTTGCCTGCAGGCCGCTGAGCGTGGCCCGCACCTGCTCGCCCGGCAGCAGCCAGAACGGGTCGGGATTCTTGTTGAGCTCCGCGAGGAACTCGCGGACGCGTCGCTCGATGCGCGGGTCGGTGCCGGCGTCGGGCACGTCGGTGGTCATGGTTCTCTCCTGACGTCTTGTCTGGCGGGGGCTCCGGAGCCAGGACGTCACGAGTCTCACCGCCGCGGCGGGCGGCGGGCATCCGGCAAAACACGGACTTCGACCCGGCTCTCACTCGACACCGGTGAAGGGTGGGGTCCGCGGCTACCGGCTGGTCGCCATCCGAAGGCCGGGGAAGAGATCACCCGCGGTCTCGTGCACGATGTCCAGCGCCTGTCCACCGCTGAGCTCGGCGTCGGGTGGGATGTCGGGCAACGCTTGTCCCAGCTGCTTGGTCAGCGCCAGGTAACCCTGGAACAGCGCTTTGGCCAGGGGCGACAGCGGAGCGCCGACCGGCACGAGGCTCTCGCGGAACTCGGGGACGGGCCGGGGCAGGACGTTGGGCCAGTCCTCGGGCGCGCGTGGCTCGTCGCGGCTGAGGACCGTCGCCAGGCCCGGCGCGGTCGCGTCCCGTGCGGTCAGAGGGGCGCCGAGGTTCCACCGCTGCCGCAGCGTCTGGATCACCGATGTGTGGTGGTGGACGTCGGTGACGACGGTCCGCTCCGGGATCCAGGCCGAGATCGCGATCGCGGACACTCGGACGCCAAGCCGGTCGAAGACGAAGCCCAGCTGCCCCGGCGGGCGGGCCGGCTCGGGTGGGGTCGCGGCCGGCGGGGGCACGTGGTCGTAGGTCCCGCCGTGCTCGTCGAACGTGACCATCAGCAAGGTGTTGAAGCAGTTCGAGCCGTCCGGGGAGGACGCCGTGCGGACCGCGTTGTAGATCTTCGCCAGCAGCGCCTCGCCGCCGAGAAGCGAGGAGGGCGCATCGCAACGCGGCGCCTGGGACGAGCGCCGAGATCGGGGGGTGCATGTCGTTGTGCCCGTGCCACAGGTTGGGCTCGATGAACGAGTACGTCGGCAGCCTCCCCTCCTCCGCGTCTTCCAGGAACCGGTCGGTGGTGGCGAAGTGGGAGGCGAACCGGGTACGCAGACGCGGCGCGTGGATGAGGCCCGTGAACGGGATCCGGCTCGGCGGATCGACGTAGACCCGCCACGACAGCCCGGCGGACTCCAGCCGCTCGAACACCGTCGTGGCCGCGTTGTGCAGCGGGAAATTCGCGTATGGGGCGTTGACGACCAGGCCGGAGGAGGTCGCGGCGTGCATGAAGGACCGGTTGGCGAAGGTCTGGGTCGGTACCTCGGCGACCAGTGGTCGAAGGTGGCGAACCCGCGGGCCAGCGCCGACACGACCGGCATCTGCTGCGGCGTGTAACCGGTCATGATCTGCGCGTACTCGTCGTAGCTGGGCTCGCGGCCCGTCTCGGCCCAAAACGCGCTGATGTAGTCCGCGACGAAGCCGTCCATGGTGGGTGCCCGCCCGTCTTCGGGCGCGTTGTAGGGCGCGACCATGTGCTCGGCGAGGGCAGCGCGGTTGCCGGCCGGATCGATCAGCCCGAACAGCTGGGTGTTGACGTGCTGATACTCCTCGCCGGGATCCGGATTCGGGGTGTCCATGGTCTGGGCCACCCCGTAGGGCACCACGCCCCCGGCGTGCTCGGCCCACCCTGGAACCGGGTTGGACAGCTCTTTGCCACGCACCCCGTCAAAAGCCGCGACCTCGCCCGGCTCGTACAGACACCCGAGAAGATTGTCGAACGAGCGGTTCTCGAACATGACCACGACGACGTGGTCAAGAGCACCCGGCCGACCTGGTCCAGGCATACCCCACCGTACGGCGACATTCGCGAAACACTGCCCCTCGTAAAAAACCCAGGTAAGGGCACTACTGGACCACGATCTTCATCAGCTCGAGGCCGACGGCCACCCGATGGCTGAACAGAACGCAACCAGGGACCCTCCGAAGTTCGGAAAGACCCTGGTCTAGTGCTGGAGCCGCCTAGGGGAATCGAACCCCTGACCTATCCATTACGAGATCGTGGTGGTCGGCTTCGCCATTTTCCCGATCACGACCTCTCGCCGGCCCGCGGCGTGCTACACACGCGGCGTGCCGAGATCCGTTTCCTCCCAGGAGATCCCATGAACGACGACGTGTCCCAGAACCTCGTCATCTTCCGCGTCGCCGGCCTCGCCGAGCCGGTGCTGGCGAGCGCGCCCACGAAGGCCGACGACGCCGTGGAGCAGGCGTGGGCGAGCGTGCGCAAGCAGCACAAGGTGCGTGCGTCGAAGGTTTCCGCCGTGTACAGCGAATGGGAGCCGTCCGCGGCCGACCTGAAGTTCATGGCCAAGAACTTCAAGAAGGCCGACTGCAAGTACAGCTTCGCCCGCCCTGGCCCGGATGGCTGGGAGCGCGCGTTCGCCGAAGCTCGCGCCGTGATGGCCGAAACGCACGCGGCGCGGCAGCAGCAGGAGGAGGAGCGCACGGAGGAGCTGTTGCCCGTGCTGTGGAGCGCGTCATCGCCCAGCGCCGGGCTCCTCGACGCCTTGCCGCACCGGCCGCTCGTGCCCGGCCGGTTGTCGGTCACGGTCGCGGCGGTGGGGCGGACGCCGGAGGGCAAGGTCGGCATGCAGCACGTGACCCGGCACCAGCAGGAGCAGATGGGCGTGCCGGTCGAGAAGCTCTTCGACGTCGCGTACGGCGCGCTGACCCGCGGCCTGAAGCTCGGCGTCCGCTCCTCCGGCGACGACGTGCTGGTGTCGGTGACCCGGGAGACGCTGCTGGCCGCGTCCGCGGTCGCGTTGCCCGACCTGTACTCGCAGCTGTCCCCGCACTTCGGCGGCGGTGACCTGCTCGTGGGCCTGACCTGCCCGGACGAGATGGTCGTGGTCCGGGAGGACTCCGGCTTGGCGGACGACGTGCTGCAGCAGGTGCTCAACTCGCCGCACGACACCACGGAGCTGGTCCCGTCGGTGCTCCGGCTCGGCCCCGGCGGGTTGGAGCTGCTCGCCGAACGGAGCAGTTAGTCGTCACCTCGTCGGGTGAACTTCACCAATCGGGCCGATGGGACCGTAGTCCCTCACTTCGTCCCCAGAAAACGAATCAGGGCCCATCCGAAGTGTTCCGGATGGGCCCTGACCTGCGGAGCCGCCTAGGGGAATCGAACCCCTGACCTATTCATTACGAGTGAATCGCTCTGGCCGACTGAGCTAAGGCGGCATGCCGGGTGGCTGGCGCCGTCCGACGGGAACAAGTGTAGCGGAGGTCGTTGGCGTCACCTTGCGGGGGCCGCGTCGTTAGGGTCCTATGACCTCGGTCTCACTGCCCGATCGGCCTACCTGGAGGACTCGGCACATGCGGCGAAGACTGCCCCGCACGGTGGCCCTGCCCGCGGCAGCGGCGTTGCTGCTGCTCCTCGCCGCGCCGGCGAGCGCCCAGGAGATCCCGACGACGCCGATCCCGCAGCCGGCGAACCCGTCGCAGCCCCCGGCGTCCGCGCCGATCGGGCCGCAGCCGCTCGGCCACGCGGTGGGCGACGCGGGCACGGCGCTGGGCGTGCTGCGCCTGCTGCCGAACTCCGTGCCGACGTCGACGATCCTGCCCGGCTTCGGGCAGACACTGCCGAAGCAGTCGACGCTGGAAGCCGGGATGGGCCTGTCGAGCGCGTCGGCGAACTCCGAGGCGTACCTGGCGTACGAGAAGTCGATCGCGCAGGCCTCGCCGTTCGGGGTTTCCGTGGGGGGCCAGGCACCGCAGACGCCGGGCTCCGTGGTGCAGACCGCGCTGCCGGACAACCCGCAGCCGCTGTCCGGCGGGCTCAACGCGCCGTCGAACCCGCTGCTGAACATCGGCGTGCTGAACGGCACCGCGCACGCCCGCTGGAGTGACTCGCTGGGCCCGTGCGTGGACACGATCGCCGACGCGAGCACGTCGGTTTCGAGCCTTTCGCTGCTGAACGTGATCCCGTCGCTGCCGCAGATTCCGTTGCTGGGCCAGGGTGGACTGAACCTGCCGCAGGGCACGCAGCTCGCGCAGGGCTTCGACCCGGCCAAGGGCCTGCAGAGCCTCGGCGGCCTGCTGTCCGGTGGCGGCCAGACCGCGGCCAACGGCACCGGCTC
This sequence comes from Amycolatopsis sp. NPDC051372, assembly GCF_040682095.1. Lineage (NCBI taxonomy): Bacteria > Bacillati > Actinomycetota > Actinomycetes > Pseudonocardiales > Pseudonocardiaceae > Amycolatopsis > Amycolatopsis sp. NPDC051372. The sequence continues at coordinate 722,129 of NZ_JBFBAF010000001.1, read as the reverse complement.
GCTGCTGAGCCTGCCGAACACGCTGTCGTCGCGTTCGCAGGTGAAGCTCGTGGACATCCCGGGGTCGAAGAACAAGGCGGTGCAGTCGATCTCGACGCTGCAGGCCGCCGACATCGACATCCTCAAGGGCACGCCGCTGGAGCTGTCGATCAAGGTCGCCAGCCAGCCGACGCTCACGGTCACCTCGACCGGCGACGAGAAGACCTCGAAGGTCGACTACACCGCGCCCGTGCTGACCATCGAGGCCGGCGGCAAGACGCTGTACACGCTCGACGCGGCGCACCCGACCAAGGACATCCCGATCGGCCTCCCGCTTGCGGGCCTGAGCGACAAGTTCGGGCAGCTCAACTCGATCCCCGTGGTCGGCGGCCTCGTGTCCACGCTGACGAAGGGCATCCAGCAGGTCGGCGACACCGCGGGCACCGTCCTCGACCTCGGCGTCCTCCGGTTGTCGATCGCCGGTCTGGACCAGAAGGGCTCCGTCGCGACGACGCCGTACAAGGGCTACCAGCTCGGCGCCTCGGCGCGGCTGTTCGACCTCCAGGTGCTCCCGACGAAAAACCTGAAGACACTGCTCCCCGCCGGCGCCGGCGACAACCTCCCGTCGTCCCTGGCGCAGCTGTCCTTGGGCGAACAGGTCGCCCGCGCCTACGCCCCCACCGGCGGCGTCGTCTGCGGCACGGCCACCACACCCCCGCCCGCGGCCGGCGGCCCGGCACCCAAAGGGCCGGTGAAGAACCTCGCGTACACGGGCACGGCGTACGACACCGTGCCGCTCTTCTGGGCAGGTACGGCGATGCTGCTGCTCGGCGTCGTGATGGTCGCGGCGTTCCCCAACCGCCGCCGGATCGCCGCGCCGGTGAAGCTCCACTCCGACGACACTCCGCGCAAACCGTCACCACATCCGCGCGACTGATCCCCGGGGGTTCGTGAGAACGGCCCGGTCACCTTCCTGGTGGTCGGGCCGTTGTCGTTTGCTGCGGTCGTTGTCGTTTGCCGCACAGACAGCCCTGGCGCAGCGTCGTCACCATCACCGCGGCGAGGAATGGCCACTGCGGCCAAGTCTCAGCGCGGCCGCTGCAGGCGGCGGCCTCGCGCCGTCGTCGTTTGCTGCGGTCGTTGTCAATTGCTGGGCAGTCAGCTCAGCCCTGGCGCAGCGTCGTCACCATGGCTTCCACGGCGATGCGCGGTTTGACGTTCAGCTCGATCGCCTCGCGGCATTCGAGGACGGCTTCCAGGCGGCGCAGCGTGGATTCCGGCGTCCAGGCCGCGGCGGCGGCGCGGATGTCGTCGGCGTGGTCGGGGTGGTTGAGGGTCGCGCCGGAGTGGGTGGTGGTGACGAGGACGTCGCGGTAGAAGCCGGCGAGGTCGACGAGCGCGAGGTCGAGCGTGTCGCGCTGGGTGCGGGTCGCGCGGGACTTCTGGCGTTTTTCGAGCTGCTTCACGGCGGCCTCGGCGGCGCGCTTGGCTCCGGCGACGCCCTTGCCGATGCCGTCGCCGCCCATGGCGGTGCGCAGCTCCGAGCGTTCGTTCTCGTCGCGGGCCTTGCTCTCCTCGCCGGCGTCGGCCTCCGCGGCGCTGATCAGCTGGTCGGCGCTGGTGAAGACGTCGGCGGGGCGGCGCAGGCCCGTCGGGATCCGCAGCACGGTGGCCCGGCGCTGGCGCGCGGAGTCGTCCGTGGCGAGCCGGCGCGCGCGGCCGACGTGGCCGCCGCAGACCGACGCGGCCCACTGCGCGAGCTCAGGGTCGACGCCGTCGCGGGCGACCAGCACCTGCGCGATGGCCTCGGGCGGCGGCGTCCGCAGCGTCACCAGACGGCAGCGCGAGCGGATGGTCACCGACACGTCGTCCGGGTGGTCCGACGGCGCGCACAGCAGGAACACCGTGCGCTCCGGCGGCTCCTCGACGGCCTTGAGCAGCGCGTTCGACGCGCCCTCCGTGAGCCGGTCGGCGTCCTCGATGATCACGACCTGCCACTCGCCCGTGGTCGGGCGCCGTGCGGCGGCCTGCACCAGCGCGCGCATCTCCGCGACCGAGATCGACAGGCCTTCGGGCACCACGAGCCGGACGTCGGCGTGAGTGCCCGCCATCGTCGTGCGGCAGCCGGGGCACGCGCCGCAGCCCGTGCCGGTGCTGCACTGCAGCGCGGCCGCGAACGTGCGCGCCGCGACCGAACGGCCGGACCCCGGCGGGCCCGTGATCAGCCAGGCGTGCGTCATCGCGCCCGGCGGGACAGGCTCCCCCGCCACGATCTTCGCGGCCGCCGACGAAGCCGACGACAACGTTTCGACCGCCGGCTCCTGGCCCACGAGCTCGGCCCAGACGCCGATCGGCCCGGTCACTTGGCGTCCACTTCGGACACTTCCTGCACGGGCGCGAGCTCGGCTTCCGCGACGGCGACTTCGACGACGTCGGCCGTCGCCACGGCGTGCGTGCTGTGGTCCAGCTCCGGACGCTCGGCCGGCTCAGAAGGCGCCAGCCCGGACAGGCGGCCGACGAACACCGCGAGCACAGCCGTGCGGACGCGTGCGGCGACCTCGTCGTCGGTGCCTTCGGCGTCGACGACCACGTAGCGGTCGGGGTCGGCCGCGGCCATCTCGGCGAGCAGGTGCTGCATGCGCCACTGGTCGTTGACCGACGCCGGCGGGTTCTCGTCGTGCTGGTCCGGTTCGGCGTCGAGCAGCACCGTGAGGTCGGGGCGCAGCTTGCCCGTGGCCCAGTCGGCCAGACCTTCGAGCTCGTCGGCGTCGAGGCCCGCAACCGCGCATAGATGCGCCAGCGGCGAGTCGACGAAGCGCTCCATCACCACCACGGAGCCGGCGTCGAGCGCCGGCTGGATCTCGCGTTCCACCAGCTCGGCGCGCACGGCCGCGGCGACGAGCGCCTGGGCCCGCGCGCCCGTGAGCGACGCGTCGGAGATCAGCGAACGGAATCGCCGCTCGTCGAGCGCGGGGTCGGCCGCCAGCACCACGGGCCGGGTGCCGGTGCCGAGCCAGCGCGAGAGCCGCGCGGCCTGGCTGGCGGTGTTGATGGCCGTGGTGCCTTCGAGTGCGATGAGGAAACCGTTGACGCGCCGGGGCGCGCGGCGCAGGGCATTGCGCAGGTCGGTGAGGATCTTCTCGCTGCGGCGATCGTCCATCTGCCGGTAGGCGATCACGCCGAGCAGCACTGCGAGCAGGCCACCGCCGATCATCACCGGGCGCGTGCCGTCGATGGTGACGGGGCTGCCCCACACGTTGATCTGGTGCGGGCGGACGAGACCGATCAACGCGGGCGTGACGATGGTCGAGCCGAACAGCACGATCTTGAGCATCGACTGGTAGATCGCGTTCACGCGGCCGCGGATCGCATCTTCCACGCGCGAGCCGATGATCGTGACGCCGGTGAGGAACGCGATGCCGGCGCAGAAGCCGGTGAGCGCCACGGCGATCACCGAGATCGCGAGGTGTGGCGACAGCGCGATGATCACCAGCGAGAGGCCGGCCACCACGATCGAGATGCCGAACAGCCGGTCGTGCGGCAGCCGCCGGGCGAGCTTGGGCGCGAGGGCCATGCCGGTGGCGAGGCCGAGGAACACGGCGAGGACCAGCAGGTTGAACGCGGCGTCACCGGCAAGCAGCGACGACGAGTACGGCTTGGCCGAGGCGACCACGGCCCCGCCCGCGGCGAACGCTCCGAACGCGCCGATCAGCAGCCCTCGCACCAAGGGCGTGCTCTTGATGAAGCGCAGGCCGTCGCGCACCATTTCGCCGAGGCCGAACTTCTCCTCGTCGGCGTTCTTGACCTTCTGGTCGGGCAGCTTGTGTACGTCGCGCAGCGACAGCTCGGGAATCCGCGTGGCGATGAGGATGCCGCTGGTCAAGTACAGCAGGCCGTTGATGACCACCACGATCTTCGCGATGTATAGGTCGGCCGTGGCGCCTTGGAAGAGGTGGAACGTGGTGTTCGCGCCGAGGATGAGCGCGTTGGCGCCGGCGGCGGTGATCACGGCGAGGCCGTAGGTCATCACGAGGCCGAGCTGGTTGGCCGTCTCGACCTGGTCCGGGCGGCGCAGCAGGTTGGGTACCGCCGCGTCCTTCGACGGGATCCACATGATCGAGCAGCAGCCGACGAGGAAGTTCGCGACGAACAGCCACCAGGGCGCGCCGACGATCGCGATCGACAGCAGGAAACCGCAGCGCAGGAAGTCGCAGACGATCATCACTTTGCGGCGGTCGAAGCGGTCGGCCAGCAGGCCACCGATGGGCGCGAACAGCAGGCCGGGCAGCAGGTTCGTGAGCACCACGCCGACGAACGCGAAGTTCTGCGCGGTGTAGTTGGTGAGCAGCTTCGTGCTCAGGGCTGTGAGAGCGAGCAGGTTCAGCCAGTCGGCGACACTGCACAGGTACGTGACGCCCCACAGCCGACGGAACGGTCTGATGGCCAGCACCCGCCGGACGCGGTGGATCGTGGATGTCTCGGCACTCGCCGAACCACCCGATCCGGCGCCGGGTACCGACCGCACGCCTTCGCTGATACGCCCACCCCACTCGTCACGGCGGCGTCGGGTAAACCCTGTTTAGGATCCCCCGACCGTGTCGCCAGGGTAGCCCGATCGCCGATCCGGACACGGCACCGGCCCGGGTGTGGCGGTGGTGGAGCGACGTCAGCTGAACAGGCCCGTCACACTGCTGACCAGGCTCGACACCATGTACAGCGCGATCACGACGAACACGATGAGCAGCACGACCGCGAGGATCACACCCGCCGCGCTCGTCGACGGCCGGCCCAGGTTCGGCATGCCGATGTTCGGCAGACTGCGCTTTTTCGCCTGCCGTTCGGCCAGTTCGGCCTCGATGTCATCGTCGGCGACCTCAGCTTTCGCCTTCGGTCGCGGCCTCGGCACCCGCTTGAGCAGCTGCGGCGCGCGCGTGGGCCACGTCCGCTGCCGCGGCAGCAACCCGAGCGGCACACCGTCGGGCTTCTCTTCGGCCGGCTGGATCGGCTGCGGCGTGCGCGCGGCCTCCTCCCGCAGCGCGGCCTCGACCATCCGCTTCACGGCCTCGGGGTCGTGCTGCACGGGCCGCGCGGTCGGCAACGGCCGCGCCTCGTCCGCCGCGGGCGCCGCCTCGGCCGCCGTGACCAGCCCGGCGAGCGGATCGGCGAACCGCTCCCCGCCGACGCTGCCGTCCAACGTCCCATCGCGCTCCGGCTGCGGTGCACTGCGGGCGTTGGTGCCTTGGGGGGCATTGAAGAAAAGAGCCCCACCGCTCGTGCTCATGGTGACCACCTCACTACGGAATGTCCTCGCCTTCCAGTGTCGGCGACACTACCGGCTCCCGCATCCGCCCAATGGCCGCAGAAACGCTCGCGCCCACGCCGCCGACCTGACGGGTCCCGCAGCAGTTTGCAGGCCACGGCCACCCCGGTCGACCGCCGAAAGCGACGTCCGGGGGTGATACCGGTCACGAGATCGGGCACTCTTCGTAATCGATCGTGGCCGGCGCCCTGGGGCTCGGCGGGCCATTTCAGGCGCGACGGCGGTCTGCGGCGCGAGTTCGGCCGACGATGGGGCCGTGCTCACCGGTCCAGCGAAGCATCTCGGCGCAACGGCAATCGGCGCCTCCGGCTCAGCCGACCATGGGACCAGGCCCACCCGCCCGCCGAAGCATCTCGACACAACGGCAATCGACGCCTCCGGCTCAGCCGACGACGGGACCAGGCCCACCCGCCCGCCGAAGCACTTCGGCGCAACGGCAATCGGCGCCTCCGGCTCAGCCGGCGACAGCGCCGGGCTCACCCGCTCGGCGAACTCGCCTCCGCGAGGCTCTGCGGCGCCGGTTCAGCTGGATGCCTTGCCCGTCCGCGCGCTGGCGCGGTCAACTCCGCCGGGCCAACTCCGCCGGGCCAGCACCGCCGGGCCAGCACCGGCGAGCCGACCGCGAAGCACAAGCCAAGCGCTGCGGCGGAGCGCGCTTGGCTCCAGCGGCTCAGCCGCGACGCGCCTTTCGAAGCCGGCGTCCTTCACCTCCGTTCGCGGTGGCCGGATGCCCAGGTCGGGCGTCGTGTCGGTCAGGCATGGTTGCGGACCGCTTCGACGATCCACGCCTCTGCCGTGCTGCGGGTGGCGGGTTGCCAGGTCATGAGCCAGCCGCCGTCGGGGCGGGGGGCGGCGCAGAACTGGTAGCGGCCCTGGTCGTTGTCGACGAGGCCGAAGGCGCCGTGCGGGTACTCGGCGAGGACGGCGTCGCGGACGGCCAGGTCGACGAGGACCGTGCCGAGGCGCGGGCGGGCGACCGCGGCGCGGATGACGTCGAGCGAGCCCCACGCGGCGCGCGGGACGAGGCCGCTGCGGTCGGTTTCGATGCGGACGGCCGGCCCCGGTCCGGGCGGACGGTCCGGCAGCCCGTCGAACACCCAGCCCGGCAGGGCGCTGAGCAGGCCGGAACGCAGCCGCGCCCGACGGCCCAGCTTGCTCATCACCGTGGTGTAGTCCTCGTCGCCGAAGAAGCGGACCTCCCACGGCTCCGGGCGTGCCGGGAAGACGCCGGTGACCACGCCGCGGATGAAGCCGCCCCGCAGAACGCGGTAGAGCCCGACGGCCTCCGGCGTCACCTCACCCTCGGGCACCAGGCCCAGCTCCGACATGCCCGCCACAAAACGCGTGTACTGCTCGATCTCCTCGATCAACGCCGGCACCAGCGCGGGCCCGAACGACTGCCGCACCTGGTCGGCCAGGCTCAGCTCCTCCGACTCCGAAGACCCCGAAGACCCCGACGAGCCCGAAGACCCCTCAGCGCCGCCGGCCCCGGAAGCTCCCGAGTCACCCCACGACCCCGACTCGCCCGAACGACCCGAGCCGTCGCGAGAACCCCCGCTGTGCCCAGGTCCCGAGGTGCCCCGCGAGTCCCAGGCGCCAGACTGCCCCGAACCCTCCGAACCCCGACCATCCGAACTACCGGACGAACCCGAGCCGTCCCGAGATTCCGAGCCGCCAAAGAAGCCCGAGCCGCCAGAGGACCCCGCGCCTCCAGCGGCACTCGAGCCTCCTCGATCGCCCGATCCACCGGAGCCCGAACCCCTCGAGGCCTCCTCACCTCCCCCAGAACCCGAACTGCGCGAAGGACCCGAGCCACCGAAGGGACCACCGGACCCCGAAGAACCCGAGCCCCAAGACCCCGAGCCCCGAGAACCCGAACCATCACGAGACCCCGAGCCACGAGGGCCACGGCCCCCAGGAGGCCCGGAACCACCTGAACCAGAACCACCCACCCCCTCCAGCACCGGCGGCACCGTGAACTGCGGGTCGTAGAACTCCATCACCGATGGCCGCTCCGGTACCTCGGCCCGGAGCGGCGCGATGACTTCGTCGATGACGTCGAAGACTGCGGTCGCTGAACTCACCCTTGCATTGAACACCCTGGTACCGACAATTTTTCGAACTTTTGTTCGACTCGCCGCCACGTTGCGCCGAACGGTCGGTCAGCGGGCCGGAACCGGGACCGTCCGCATGGTCGGAGCCAGGAAGTACACCGACACCACCAGCGCCCCGACCACGCCCAAAGTCCAGTGCAGCCCGATGCCGCCGGCCAGGGCGCCGACGAGGACCGGGCCGACGAGGAAGCCGAAGTAGCCGCACGCCGCCACGGCCGCGATCGCGCGGCCCGGAGCGTCAGGCTGCTTGCGGCCGGCCGCGCTCCACGCCAGCGGCACCATGCCCGACACCCCGAGCCCCACCACGGCGAAGCCGGCCACCGCGAGCCCCGGCACCGGCACCGCCACCACCAGCAAGAACCCGACCACGGTCACCAAGGTCGCCACCCGCATGAACGGCACCACGCCGACCCGCGCCACCAGCCGATCGGCCACCACACGAACCGCGATCATCGTGATCGAGAACGCGAAGTACCCCAGCGACGCCAACGCAGCCGACGCGACCGTGACCTCCCGCAGGTAAACCGCGCTCCAGTCGTTCACCGTCCCCTCGGCCACGAACCCGCAGAACGCGATCACCCCGAGCGGGATCAGCGCCTTGCCCGGCAGCGCGAACGCCGCTTCGCCCTGGCCGCGGTCGGCGCCCGGCAGGAAGCGCGTCGACGCCGCCAGCGCGACCACCAGCAGCACCACGCCCGTCACGGTGAAGTGCACCCCGATCGGCACGCGCTCCAACAGCGCCCCGGCCCCGGAACCCAGCAGCCCGCCGATGTTCCAGAACGCGTGGAAGCCGGCGAAGATCGGCCGCCCGTACGCCTCCTCGACGCGCGCGGCGTGGGCGTTCATCGACACGTCGAGCAGGCTGTTGCCCATCCCGAGCACCACGAGCGCCCCCACGAAAGCGACCAGGTTCGACGCGAGCGCGGCCAATGGCAGGCCCGCGCACAGCACCGTGGCGCCGACCACGACCCCCCGGCGGCTGCCGATCTTCGTGAGCAACGGCCCGGCCGCCACCAGCGCCACCACGGACCCCGCCGCGAGGCCGAACAGGCCGATCGCCAGCTGCCCCGCGCTCAGTCCCGCGTGGGCCTGGGCCGCCGGGATCCGCGCGGCCCACGTGGCGAACGCCGCCCCGCACACCGCGAACACCACCGAAACGGCCGCCCTCGCACGCCGCGTCTCCTGCATCGAAAACGTCCCCCAGACGCGAAGAAGGGGCCACCCGAACGTCTCGGGTGGCCCCGACGGAAACTCCGCCTGCTACTTGGCCTTCGCGGTGCTCGCCTTCTTCGCGGGCGCCTTCTTGGCCGTCGTCGACTTCGCCGCAGCGGCCGACTTCGTGGCCGAAGCCGACTTGGCCGCGGTGGACTTCGCCGGCGCCTTGCGCGTCGTCGTGGTGCGGCGCTTCGGGGCCGGGCCCTTCGCCCGCTTCTCCGCCAGCAGCTCCGCGCCGCGCTCGGCCGTCAGCTCCTCGATGCTGTCGGACTTCCGCAGCGTCGCGTTGTATTCGCCGTCGGTGACATACGGGCCGAAGCGCCCGTCCTTGACCACCATCGGCTTGCCCGACACGGGGTCGTCACCGAGCTCCTTGAGCGGCGGCTTCGCCGTGGCCGACCGGCCGCGCTGCTTCGGCTCCGAGTAGATCTTCAGCGCTTCTTCCAGCGTGATCGAGAACAGCTGGTCCTCGGTCTGGATCGAGCGCGAGTCCGTGCCCTTCTTCAGGTAGGGCCCGTAGCGCCCGTTCTGCGCGGTGATCTCGTCACCCGACTCCGGGTCCTTGCCCACCACGCGCGGCAGCGACAGCAGCTTCAGCGCGTCCTCGAGCGTCATCGTCTCGATGGTCATCGACTTGAACAACGAGCCCGTACGCGGCTTCGGCGCCTTCGCCTTCGCGGCCTTCTTCTGCGCGGCCGTCGCGCCCTCGGGCAGCGGCTCGCCCTCGGGCAGCACCTCGGTGACGTACGGGCCGAAGCGGCCTTCCTTCGCCACGATCTCGTGCCCGCTCACCGGGTCGACGCCCAGCTGACGGCCTTCCTGCGGCGTCGCGAAGAGCTTCTCCGCGATCTCCGACGTCAGCTCGTCCGGCGGCAAGTCCTCGGGCAGGTTCGCGCGCTGCGACTGGCCGTCGACCTCACGCTCGAGGTACGGCCCGTAGCGGCCCACGCGCACGACGACCTTGTGCCCGTCGGCGTCGTTGAACAGCGGGATCGAGTTGATCTCGCGCGCGTCGATGCCCTCGACACTGCCGTCGACCAGCTTCTTCAGGCCACCGAGCCGTCCGACCGAGCCTTCCACGCCGAAGTCGCCACCGAAGTAGAACTTCTGGAGCCACTCCACGCGCTGCTCATCGCCGTTGGCGATGCGGTCGAGCTCGTCTTCGAGACCGGCGGTGAAGTTGTAGTCCACCAGGCGCTCGAAGTGCCGCTCCATCAGGCCGATCACGGCGAACGCGACCCACGAGGGCACCAGGGCGGAGCCCTTCTTCCACACGTAGCCGCGGTCCTGGATGGTCTTGATGATCGACGCGTACGTCGACGGGCGGCCGATGCCCAGCTCTTCCAGCTTGCTCACGAGGCTCGGCTCGGAGTAGCGCGCGGGCGGTGAGGTGGTGTGGCCGTCGGCCGACAGGTCGGACGCGGTCAGCCCCTGGTCCTTCACCAGCACCGGCAGGCGGCTCTGCTTGTCGTCCGCCTCGCCGCCGGCCTCGGTGTCGACGGCCTCGACGTAGGCCTTCAGGAAGCCGGCGAAGGTGATCGTGCGGCCCGAAGCGGCGAAGGTGCACTCCTCGCCCGAGGTCGCGGTGCCGACGATGCGCACCGACATCGTGGTGCCCTTCGCGTCGGCCATCTGCGACGCGATCGTGCGCTGCCAGATCATCTCGTACATGCGGAACTCGTCGGAGTCCAGCTCGCCCGCGACCTGGCCCGGCGTGCGGAACACCTCACCCGACGGGCGGATCGCCTCGTGGGCTTCCTGCGCGTTCTTCACCTTGCGCGTGTACTGCCGCGGCGAAGGCGACACGTATTCCTTGCCGTACAACTGCGTCGCCTGGCTGCGGGCGGCCGAGATCGCCGACTCCGACAGCGTGGTCGAGTCGGTACGCATGTAGGTGATGTAGCCGTTTTCGTACAGCTTCTGCGCGATCCGCATCGTGCGCTCGGACGTGAAGCGCAGCTTGCGGCCCGCTTCCTGCTGCAGCGTCGAGGTCATGAAGGGCGCGTACGGCTTCCGCGTGTACGGCTTCTCCTCGACGCTGGACACGGTGAAGTCGCGATCGGCCAGCGCCTGCGTCAGGGCCTGCGCCTCGGCCTCGCCGAGCACGCGGATCTCCTTGGCCGTGCCCTTGAGCCGGCCGTCGGAGTCGAAGTCGCGGCCCGTGGCCAGGCGGGCGCCGTCGACGCCGACCAGGCGCGCCGGGAACGTCTGCGGCGAAACTGTGTCGTCAGAAGAAGCGCCCGCGGCTGTGTTCACCTGCATCGTCGCGGAGATGTCCCAGTACGAAGCCGAGGTGAAACGCATGCGCTCCCGCTCACGCTCGACCACGATCCGCGTCGCCACGGACTGCACGCGGCCCGCCGAGAGCTTCGGCATGACCTTCTTCCACAGCACCGGCGAAACCTCGTAGCCGTAGAGGCGGTCGAGGATGCGGCGGGTCTCCTGCGCGTCGACGAGGTCGACGTCGAGCTCGCGGGTCGCGTCGGCGGCCGCGCGGATCGCCTGCTCGGTGACCTCGTGGAACACCATGCGGCGCACGGGCACCTTGGGCTTGAGCGTCTCGAGCAGGTGCCACGCGATGGCCTCGCCCTCGCGGTCGGGGTCCGTGGCGAGGTAAAGCTCGTCGACGTCCTTCAGCAGGCCCTTGAGCTCGGTGACCTTCGACTTCTTGTCCGGCGTGACGATGTAGAGCGGCTTGAAGTCGTTGTCGATGTCCACGCCGAGGCGCGCCCACGACTCGCCCTTGTACTGGGCCGGCACGTCGGCCGCGCCGCGCGGAAGGTCGCGGATGTGCCCGACGGAGGACTCGACGACGTAGTTGCCGCCGAGGTACGGGGCGATCTTGCGGGCCTTCGTAGGCGACTCGACGATCACCAGCCGCCGAGTCCCGGCGCCGTTCGTCCCGGTGCCGTCCTTCTTGGTCCGTGCTCCTGCCACGCTGCCCTGCTCTCCACTCATCCCCGCGCCATCGCCCTCGATGGCGGCGGCACTCCTTTACCCCTCGACGAGGGGTGCTGCGCCCGCGTCTTCGACCTGCCAGTGTGCACGCCCGCACCGGCCGCGCAGCGGCTAGGTGGCCTGACACGCCGCCGGGCCCCTGCCCGTCGGATCGCCTTTGACCTCGGCGATGTTTCCTCTCCACACCTAGCACGTGATTCCGGACACGTGCCGTGCAGGGTATCTCGTGATCACGCCGATACCCTCCGTTCGACGGTGGTGGTCCCGACGTCGGCACCGCTTCACTTACTACCTCGTCGAGCCGAAAGGAACCACCATGACCCGACGCCTGCTCGGTGGCGTGCTCGCGGCGGTGGCCGCGTTCGCCCTGGTCACCGCCCCTGAGGCGAGCGCCGCGACCACCACGTTCTCCGGCACGGTGGCGCTGTCCAACTGCTCCGGCTCGGTCGTCAAACCGGCCGGCACGCCGGACACGGCACCCGCACTCGTACTTTCCAACGGTCACTGCCTGGAGTCGGGTTTTCCCGCTCCCGGCGAGGTCATCATCGGTCAGCGATCCACTCGGACCTTCAGCCTTCTGTCGTCGGACGGCAAAAGTTCACTCGGGACGCTGAAGGCCAAGAAGGTCGTGTACGCGACCATGACCGACACCGACGTGTCGCTCTACCAACTCGACACCACCTACGCCCAGATCAAGCAGAAGTACCGGGTCTCGCCGCTCGAGCTCGTCTCGGCGCACCCGACCGCGGGCACGCACATCGACGTGGTCTCGGGCTACTGGAAGACCATCTCCTCCTGCTCGATCGACGGGTTCGTGAACGAGCTGCACGAGAACGGCTGGGTGTGGAAGGACTCGATCCGCTACACGCCCGAGTGCAAGACCGTCGGCGGCACGTCCGGCTCCCCGATCGTCGAGACCGCGACCGGCAAGGTCATCGGCGTGAACAACACGTCGAACGACGACGGCCAGCGCTGCACGCTCGACAACCCGTGCGAGGTCGACGGGTCCGGGAACGTGACCGTGCATCCCGGTACCAAGTACGGCGAGGAGACGTTCGGTATTCCCGCGTGTCTGACGACGGCGAGCGAAATCGACCTCAACCGGGCTGGTTGCACACTGCCGAAGCCCTAACCGACTGCTTCCAGGACGTCACCCAGCAAATACTGAAGGGGACTCCCGCCGCCTCCGCCGCGGCGTGAGTCCCCTTCAGTGCGTTCGGGCCGCGTTTCCTCGCGGAGCTCGGGCAGCTCGGGCCACGCGTCCTCCGCGCCCGCGGGCGCCTCGCCGATGAGCTCCAGCAGCCCGTCGAGCTTGCGCCGCCCGGTCAACCGCGCGGCGGGCTCCTCGGCCTTCGGCCCCAGCAACCGCGCGTGGACGCCCAGTGGCGCCAGCGCGGCCAGCAGATCGTCGTGCAGGTGCGGCGCCAGCGGATCCATGCCGAGCAGGTAGCCCGACGGCCCCTGCCGCCCCGCCGCCAGGGCCCACATGCGCAGCATCGCGCCGCTCAACCGGAAGCCTTCGGGCAGCGCTTTGCCCGAATCGTCTTCGGACGGACCCGAGCACCCCTGGCGCAGCCACTGCACGGACAGCGGAAGGAGGTCGACCCGGAACGACGTGCGCACCTGCGGCCGCCCGCACTCCCTCACCGCCACCTGCGCGTCGGCCCCACGCCGACGGCACTCACGCGCCAGCACCCGGGCGCGCCACTGCTCGTCGACGTTCACGGACAGCCGCGCTGCCGTGCGCCCGAAGCCGGTGATCTGTCCTTGGCAGCACAGCAGGCCGGCCAGGTCCGCAAGCCCCGGGCCGCTCGCCTCCGCCGAGAACAGCGAGATCGTCCGATCCACGCGGATCATGATAGAACACAAGTTCGATCGGACGCGAGGGTTACGCGGCGGATTTTCGCCGATCGAGCGATCATGCCGCCGCGCGGTCGTCGCCGGCGCGGGGAGCGGCGACCACGGCGACCAGCAGAGCGGCAGCGGCCACGAGGAACACCGCAGGCAGCGTGAGCAGGCCGAAGATCGCGATCCCGAGCGAGCCGCCGATCTGGCGCGCGAAGGTGAGTGTGGCCATCCCGGCGCCGAGGATGTCCGTTGGTGCCCACGACTGCGCCAGCAACGTGTAGGTCTGCATGGACAGCCCGAGCGCGGCACCGCTGCACGCGAGCCCCACGACGACGGCGACCAACCTCGTCGGGCCGGACTGGAGGAGCGGGAGTGCCGCAGTGGCAAGGAGTCCGGCCACGCCGAGGACCAGCCCGAACCGACCCCACACCGTGACACGTGGCCATCGGCGGGCGAGCAGCGCGAACCCGGTGGTCACCAGCACCTGCCCGATGCTCATCGGCATGAGCAGCAGCCCCGTGGCCGCCGGACGCGCGACGCCAATGGCCAGTGGGACGTAGGTGAAGCTGCCGAACAGCGCCACGCCGGTCAGGAAGGTGACGGCGACAACCCTCGCGAGGCGGGCGTCGGCGAACAGCCGCGGCGGGACCAATGGCGCGGCCGCACGCCGTTCGACCTGCACGAAGGCGACCGTCGCGGCTAGTGCGACGACCACCAGCACGGGCGCCCACCCCGGCGCCGCACTGCTGCCGAGCACGACGACACAGCCACCGACGACCGCGACCAGAACCGCGCCCGTCCAGTCGAACCGGATTCGGCCCGCGCGCCACGTGCCCGGCACCGAACGCACCCCGAGAAACAGAGCCACGACGCAGATCGGCAGGTTGATCAGAAAGATCGACCACCAGCCCGCGACAGCCACCAACAGGCCGCCCAGCGGAGCACCACCGATCGACGACAACGCGAACACGGCTGTCAGCCAGCCTTGCCGCCGCACCAGCTCGTCTCGGTCGAACAGCTCCGCCATCGCGGCCACCGCGGCCACGATCAGCCCGCTCCCACCCAGCCCCTGCACCGCGCGAAACACGATCAACGCGGCCAGATTCGGCGCCAAGGCGCACGCCACCGACCCGACGGCGAACGCTGTTACCGAGCCGACGAACATGCGCCGCCGCCCCCAACGGTCACCGAGGCTGCCGTGCACCGGCGTGGCGACCGCGACCGCCAGCAGGTACGCCGCCGTCACCCCGCCCACCGCACCCGGATCGCCCAGGTCAACGCCGATGGACGGCAGCGCCGCGACCACCACGCTGGTATCGAGCGAAGCCATCAGCAGCCCCAGCACGAGCGCGGCGAAGGCGGCGTCACGACCGCGGAGAAGTACATGCATATCGCACACGTTATGCATGCGGATCGCACACAGTCAAGGTAGGGTGGAGGCCGTGACGCCACCCCTCACCGAAGCCGGCCCCGCGTTGTTCCGCCTGGTCAGGCACTGGTCCCGGCGCTGGACCCTGCGCACGTCGACCGAGCTCACAGGCGAGATGCGCCACGTGCAGCACATCCTCGCGGTCGAGGCCGTCGACACGGGCAGCGAGCACACCGATGAGGTGACCGTCGCGACCGTCGCGCACCACCTCGGGCTCGACCACTCCGGCGCCAGCCGCATGGTCCGCGACGCGACCGCCGCCGGCTACCTCACCCGCGGCACCTCGGGCCAGGACCGGCGTCGCGCGTCGCTGCAGCTCACCGGCACCGGGCGCGAACTGCTCAAGGCCTCGCACCAATGGCAGCGCAGAACGTTCAACGACCTCACCGCCACCTGGTCGGCCACCGACCGGCAACGCTTCGCCGGCTACCTGATCCGGCTCACGAGCGAGCTCGACGCGGAGAGCTAGCGAACCCCGTCACCGCCGGGCTTCGCCGGAGCTCACCCACAGCTGGCACGAGGTCCTCGCCACGCCGCTCGGTGGCTCCGCATGACGTTCAACGCCCTCACCGCCACCTCGGCAGCGGTGGTTCGCCGCGCTCCCTCGTTCGCCTGACCGAAAATTCCGTCAGCGCCACGCACTCGTCGCCAGGCGCATGGTCCGCCGCGAACGCAGCCGGTGACGCCTCACGACACCTCTGGCCCGGGTCGGCGGCGCGCGTCGCCGGAGCTGACCAACAGCCGACCGGAGCTGCTCGACGTGTCGCGCCGGTGGCAGCGGCGGAAGATCGACGAGCTCACGGCCACCTAGGCAGCAGCTGACCGCCAACTACCCGTCTGTCTCGCCGAAGCACCCCGTCAGCGCGGTGCCGGCGGTACCACGAGCTGCTGGCAGTCCGGCGCCCGCTTCCCCGCGGCCGAGAGCTCCGGCGTCGCGTTGAGGCCTTGGAGGACGTTGAGGGCGGCGACGTCGTCGAGGGTGGCCCGGGCGTCGCCGAGGGCGGTTTTGGTGGCGGAGGCGTCGGTGGCCGTGTCGAGGCGTTCGCGAACGGTGTCGGCGCGCGAGCGGACGGAGGTGAACTGCTTGAGCAGGTCGCCGCGTGCCTGGTCGTCGCCGGGGAGGGGCGGCGGGCCGACGCGGTCGAGGCCGTCGACGGTCTGGTCGATGCCGTCGACGACGGACGACAGGAGGCGGCTCGACGTGCGGGACGCCTGTTCGGGCGAGCTCGGGTCGATCTCGGGCAGGTTCGCGAGCGTGCGCACGAGGTGGGTGACCGCCGAGCAATAGCCGTCCGCCCATCTCGCGGCCGGATCGGCCTCGCTGGAGGTGTCCGCCTGCCCACCGCTGTGGGTCTGCGACACCGGCGGCTGCTGCCCGCAGGCGGCAAGGCCGACCCCGAGTGCCGTGACCAGCGCGGCTAGAACGGTCGACCGCGGCCGCACCGCGACACCTCCTGCCCGTCGACGTCCAGGTGCCCCCGACCGTACCGATCCGAGAATCATTCGCAAGTCACCCACCGGAGTGCGGGAAGAATTCCCGACACGCCGGGGCCCGGCACGCGAGCAGCGCGCCGGGCCCCGGACGGTGTTCGAACGGCGGATCAGGCCTTCGCCTCCGCCGGAGCGTTTTCGATGACCGTGCCGCGCCGCTTGGACACGACGATCGCCGCGACGATGACCGCGACCGCGACGACCGCGATCACGATGCGCCACGTGGTGTTGGCGCCGCCGCCGAGCGTGAGGCTGACGACCGCCGGCGCGATCAGCACGGAGACCAGGTTCATCACCTTGATCAGCGGGTTGATGGCCGGGCCCGCGGTGTCCTTGAACGGGTCACCGACGGTGTCACCGATGATGGTGGCCTCGTGCCCGGCCGAGCCCTTGCCGCCGTGGTTGCCGTCTTCGACGAGCTTCTTGGCGTTGTCCCAGGCACCACCGGAGTTGGCGAGGAAGATCGCCATCAGGGTGCCGGTGGCGATCGCACCGGCCAGGTAGCCGGCGAGAGCGCCCGTGCCGAGGCCGAAGCCCACGGCGATCGGGGCGAACACCGCGAGCAGACCCGGCGTGGCGAGTTCACGCAGCGAGTCGCGCGTGACGATGTCCACGACCTTGCCGTACTCGGGCCGCGTGGTGCCCTCCATGATCCCGGCGATCTCGCGGAACTGGCGGCGCACTTCCTGCACCACCGCGCCGGCCGCACGCGAAACCGCGTTGACGGCGAGACCCGAGAACAGGAACACGACGGCCGCGCCGACGATCACGCCGACCAGTGTGGACGGGTTCACGATGTTGGCGATGAAGTCGCCGGTGCCACCGACCGCCTTCGTGATCGCGTCCGAATAGGACCCGAACAGCGCCGTGGCCGCGAGGACCGCCGTGGCGATCGCGATGCCCTTGGTGATGGCCTTGGTGGTGTTGCCCACCGCGTCCAGCTCGGTCAGGATCTGCGCGGCCTTCTCGTCGACGTCGCCCGACATCTCGGCGATGCCCTGCGCGTTGTCGGAGACCGGGCCGAAGGTGTCCATCGCGACGATGACGCCGACGGTGGTCAGCAGGCCGGTGCCGGCGAGCGCGACGGCGAACAGCGCGACGCCGCCGCCCAGCAGGTACGCACCGAACACGGCGGCACCGATCACGAGTGCGGTGTACACGGCGGACTCGAAACCGACCGAAATGCCGGAGAGGATCACCGTGGCGGCACCGGTTTCCGACGTCTTGGCGACGTCCTGCACCGGCTTGTGCTCGGTGCCGGTGTAGTAACCCGTGAGCTTCAGGATGACCGCGGCGAGCACGATGCCGATGATCACGGCGACGGTCGCGATGACCGCCGGGTTGCCGGTGTTGCCCGCGAACGCCGTGCCGAACTCGGAGAAGCTGCTCGGCAGGTAGACGAACGCCGCGACGGCCGAGAGCACCGCGGAAATCACCGCGGAGATGTAGAACGAGCGGTTGATCGTGACGAGACCACCCTCGCCCGCACGCGCCTTCGTGATGTACACGCCGATGACGGCGGTGATGACACCGATGGCCGGCACGATGAGCGGGAAGATCAGGCCGCTGGAACCGAAGGCGGAGCTGCCCAGGATCAGCGCGGCGACCAGCATGACCGCGTAGGACTCGAAGAGGTCCGCCGCCATGCCGGCGCAGTCGCCCACGTTGTCACCGACGTTGTCGGCGATCGTCGCGGCGTTGCGCGGGTCGTCCTCGGGAATTCCCTGCTCGACCTTGCCGACCAGGTCCGCGCCGACGTCGGCGGCCTTCGTGAAGATGCCGCCGCCGACACGCATGAACATCGCGATCAACGCGGCGCCGAACCCGAAGCCCTCCAACACCTTCGGGGCCTGGCCCGTGTAGACGAGCACGACGATCGCGGCACCGAACAGACCGAGGCCGACGGTGATCATGCCGACCACGCCACCGGTGCGGAACGCCACGCGCATCGCGATCTCGCGGCCACCCTCTTCACGCGCGGCAGCCGCCACACGCAGGTTCGCCTGCGTCGCGAGCCACATGCCGAGGTAGCCGATGGTGAACGAGAACACCGCGCCGACGAGGAAGAAGATCGAGCGACCGATGCGCTCGTTCCAGTCGTCGGCGGGTAGCGCGAACAGCAGCAGGAACACGATTACGCCGAAGATGGCGAGGGTGTTGCGCTGCCGCTTCAGGTATGCGGCCGCACCTTCCTGCACCGCCTTGGCGATGTCCTGCATCTTGGCGGTGCCCTGGCCCGCGGCCAGCACCTCCCTGAGCAGCACGTAACCGATGACAAGTGCGGCAAGGGCGACCACGGCGACCACACCGACGATGGTGTAGCCACCCCCGGTGAGCGTGAGACCGCCCTCCGCGAGGAACTGCCGGGACATTCGTCCTCCTGGGAACGCCGTTGGCCAATGCGGACTCGTCGTACCCGGCGTGCCTGCACTGGCATGGATCTGTTTCGAGCGACACGCTAGCCGTGCGGGCAATGCACGTCTCACATGACGATCGCCACAGAGGGTGTGGATTGCGGGAGTGTATTGGTAGTGCTCAGCGGGCCTGCAACGCGTCCCGGTGACGGCACGTTCCGTGACCTTGTGTGATTGCTCACTTGATCGATCTCGCACCGGTTCTGTCGGTGCCCTGTGCGACGCTTCGGCACGTGGTTGAGCGAGGACGGAGGCTGCTGGGCCGGGTCACGGCCGGGGTCCCGATGAACGAGAACCCGGTCACGCACGTGGCCGAGCTTCCCGCGCGTGCGGCGGGTTTCGCGGCGTGGCCGGAGTGGGCCGCGCCGTCGGTCGTGTCGGCGTTCGCGGGCTCCGGAGTGGAGACTCCCTGGAAACACCAGGTCGAGGCGGCTTCGCTGGCTCACGAGGGGTCCCATGTGGTGGTGTCGACGGGCACCGCGTCGGGGAAGTCGTTGGCGTACCAGCTGCCGGTGCTGTCCTCACTGGCCACGGGCTCCGCGGCCACCGCGTTGTACCTCTCGCCCACCAAGGCACTGGGCGCTGACCAGCTGCGTTCGGTGTCCTCTTTGGACGTCCCGGCGGTGCGGGCGGCGTCGTACGACGGCGACACCCCGATGACCGAGCGCGACTGGGTGCGCGCGCACGCGAACTGGGTGTTCACGAACCCGGACATGCTCCACCGCGGGATCCTGTCTTCGCATTCGCGGTGGACCCGGTTTTTCAAGAACCTGGCCTATGTGGTGGTCGACGAGTGCCACAGCTACCGCGGCGTGTTCGGTTCGCACGTCGCGCTGCTGCTGCGCCGGCTGCGGCGGGTGGCCGCGCACTACGGGGCGTCGCCGGTGTTCGTGCTGGCGTCGGCGACCACGGCTTCGCCGGCGGAGTTCGCTTCGCGGCTGACGGGGCTTCCGTGCGCGGCCGTCACCGAGGACGCTTCGCCGCGGGGCGCGCGGACGGTCGCGTTGTGGGAGCCCCCGCTGCTCGACGAGCTGACGGGCGAGAACGGCGCGCCGGTGCGACGTTCGGCGGGTGTCGAGACGGCGCGAATCCTCACGGACCTGGTGGTGGAGGGCGCGCGTTCGCTGGCTTTCGTGCGCTCACGCCGTGGGGCGGAGCTCACGGCATTGGGCGCGCGGCGACTGTTGTCCGAAGTGGACCCGGCGTTGGCGGAAACCGTTGCCGCGTACCGATCTGGCTTCTTACCCGAGGAGCGTCGGGCGCTGGAGGCCGCTTTGCTGTCCGGCCGGTTGTTGGGAGTGGCGACCACCAACGCGCTGGAGCTCGGCGTCGACATCGCGGGCCTCGACGCCGTGGTGCTCGCCGGCTACCCGGGCACGCTGGCGTCGTTCTGGCAGCAGGCTGGACGCGCGGGCCGCGCGGGAGACGAGGCCCTGGTCGTGTTCGTGGCGCGCGACGATCCACTCGACACCTACCTCGTGCACCACCCGGCGGCCCTGCTGGAGCGTCCAGTGGAGACGGCCGTGCTGGACCCGACGAACCCCTATGTGCTCGGGCCGCAGCTCGCGTGCGCTGTGGCGGAGCTGCCGTTGACCGAACCGGAGCTGGAAACGTTCGGCGGTCCGGCCGCGCGCGCGGTGCTCGCGGACCTGGCGGAGGAGAAGCTGCTGCGCCGCCGTTCCAGCGGCTGGTACTGGACCGCTCGCGAACGCCCCCACGCGGAAGTCGGCATCCGCGGCTCGGGCGGCGACCAGATCGCGGTGGTGGAGGCGGATTCCGGCCGCATGCTCGGCACGGTCGACCCAGGGTCGGCTTGCTACGCCGTGCACCCGGGTGCGGTGTACCTGCACCAGGGTTCGTCGTACGTCGTCGACGAACTCGACCTCGAGACCGGCCTCGCCCTCGTGCACGCCGAGGACCCGGACTGGCACACGTCGCCGCGGGAGGTCGTGGACATCTCGGTGCTGTCCACGCAGGAACAGTGCTCCCACGGCGGTGTCACGGTGTGCCTGGGCGAGGTGGCGGTGACGTCGCAGGTCGTCGGCTACCTGCGCCGCCGGCCGTCGGGTGAGGTCCTGGACCACACCCCGCTGGACCTGCCGGAACAAAGCCTGCACACACGCGCCGTCTGGTACACGGTGACGAGCGACTTGCTCGGCCCTGCGCATCGGGTGGGGACCGGGGGTGTTCTTGGCGCGGCTCGGGCGAGGGCCGTCGCGCCGGCGGGGACCGAAGGCACTCGGGTCGAGACCGGGGCCGTGGAGCCGGCGGGGACCGAAGGCACTCCTGGCGACGCCGCGACAGCGACCGTCGCGCCGGCGGGGACCGGGGGCACTCTTGGCGCGGCTCGGGCCGGGGCCGTCGCGCAGGCGGGGACCGGCGGCGTCGAGCCATCGGGGACCGAAAGTGCTCCTGGCGACGCCGCGACAGCGACCGTCGCGCCGGCGGGGACCGGGGGCACTCGGGTCGGGGCCGAGAGCGTGGAGTCGGTGGGGACCGGGGGTGCTCTGGGCGAAGCCGCGCCAGCAGCTGTCGTGTCGGTGGGGACCGGGGGTGCTCGGGTCGGGGCCGAGGGTGGGGCGCCGGTGGGGACCGGGGGTGCTGGCAGAGCACCGGGGGGCGCCGGATTGGTTCCGGCGCGCGTCCCCGGTGCCCTGCATGCCGCCGAGCACGCGGCGATCGGCCTGCTACCGCTGTTCGCTACGTGCGACCGCTGGGACATCGGCGGGGTGTCTACCGCGTGGCACGAGGACACCGGGGAGGCGACGGTGTTCGTGCACGATGGGCATCCCGGGGGTGCGGGATTTGCCGACCGCGGTTATGCCGCGATTGTCCCGTGGTTGGCCGCAACGCGGGAGGCGATCGTCTCCTGCGAGTGCCCGACGGGCTGCCCGTCCTGCGTTCAGTCGCCGAAGTGCGGGAACGGCAACGAACCGCTGGACAAGGCAGGGGCGGTGGCCGTACTGGATACCGTGTTTGGGGCTTTGCGTCAGCACGGGGAGCAGTGCGGCCACGGTGGTGCGTGAAATCTCTTCAGTTGTCGACGCTGCTTGCCGGGGTCGAACCGGTCAGGCAGCGGTGGTCTCCGCGAGCAGCGGGGCGTGCTCGTCGGCGAGGGCGCGCATGAGCACGTCGTGCACCTCGGCCGGGTCGGGCAGCTGCCAGCCGCACACCTCGGGCTTCACGCGCCAGTGCACGACACCGTGCTGGAACGGCGACGGCGGCAGCGGGATGTAGCTGCCGGCACCGTGCCACTGCACGGACGCCTGCTCGGCGAGCTCGGCCGGGATGTGGTCGGCGGGCGTGGTGAGGAACAGCCAGCGACGATTGGGCATCGCGACGATCGGCGCGGGGTGGCCGAGGGCACGCAGCAGGCGGGCGGCGCGCTTGCCGAGCTCGTCGTCGACCTCGATGGCGTCGACGACCGTGCCCGTGGCCACGAGCAGGCTGTGGGTGCGGCCGGAGAACCAGGTGGCGACCTCGTGGGCGTGGGTGCCGACCAGCTCGCGCCAGTCGTCCCGCTCCGGCACCGGCCGGCGCCACGTGAGGTCGTCGCCCTCACCGGTGATCGGCGCCGGGGTCGCCCCCGGGAGCACCGGCCAGCCGCGCCAGGCGAGGCCGATCGCCTCCGCACGAAGTTCGATGCGGAAGGCGCTCCGCCAGCTGTCCGGCCAATTCGCGTCCAACATTGCTTTCCTGCCTTCAAGGTCCGGTTTCGCGCCACCCGGGTCGGGGCCGTTGGTGGCGCACGTCTCACTAAACGGCAATTTGCACGTTGCGCGGAAGAGCCGCGCGACAACCGGTGGTTACTGGGCGATGAACGCCCGGTGGTCCACCGCTCGGCCGATAACGGACAGCCGATGATCGGCCGTTGAGCCCCCGCTGAGGCCCCTGAGCACGCGGGTTGACACTTTCACCGCCCTTCGCGGCCGCTGTGGCGCATCACGTCGTTTAGGCCGCTGACCAGCTGTTTTAACCGCTCGCCGTGCGTCAGCTACCGCTGCTCGTGGCTGTTCACCGCTCGTCGAGACAGTGCGTCTGATTGCTCCGGCGATGATCAACACCGGGCGCCACTCGTCGTAACGGCGGGTGGACGAGCGGTGGCGGGCGTCACTCCGGAAGGTCGACGGGGCCGGCCCGGGCCCGCGCCGAGGGCGGCGGCCACCCGGGGACAGGCGGGCTCGCCGCTCGCACTTCGACGAGAGCGTCGCGCTCGTGCCAACCGCAGGCGATGACGACCGCGCCCTCGTGGTCGGCCACCTCGCGAGCACGGTCGCAGGCCCGGGCGGGCCCGTCGGCGGCGTGGGCGGCCGCGGCCAGCGCGCCGAGATCAGCGGCGGCTTCCACTCGGTGCCGGGCTGCCACGGCCGCGCCGAGCCAGCAGCCCGCCGCGGCGAGGCCGACGAGCGCGGCGATCACGATGGCCGTCCACACAGTGGCGACGCCGTCGTCGTTGCCCTTCATTGCTGCACTCCGGGTTCGGCGACGGCGTAGGCGCTGGCGTCCAGGTGGAAGCCGGTGAGCGTGTCGGTGGTGACCTCGGCGGTGATGCCGTCGCCGGACCGGCGGATGGTGAGGCGCGCGCCGCGGGGCGCGATCGTCTGCACGACGGCCTCGGCCGCACCGGGCTGTCCGGCGGCGGCCAGGCGCGCGGCTTCGCGGGCGGCGTCGAGGCACCGGATGTGCCCGAGCACCGCGGCGAGGCCGGCGAGCAGCAGAGCCACCACGGCCGTGAGCGCGCCCAGCGAAAGGGCGGCTTCGACCGTGACCATGCCGCCGTCCCGGCGACGGCCGGCCATCAGGTCGCCACCGTGAGGGCCCGCTGCACGAGACCCGACAGCGCCGTGCTGATCGAGTCGCCGCTGAGCAGCACGAACAGCGCGAGCGCGAACGCCGCGGCGGCTACTGTGCCGATGGCGTACTCCGCCGTAGTGGTGCCCTCGTCGCCGGGGAGGAAGTGCATGGTCGGTCCTTTCTGTCCATTGTGGATTCATCTACAACACGCTCCCGATCCGCTCGGCCAGGCCGAGCACCACCGGCAGCACGCCGAGCACGAAGAACGCGGGGAGGAAACAGAGCCCCACCGGCAATGCCAGCGCGACCCCGGCCCGTTCCGCGCGTTCCTCGGCCTCGACGCCGATCCCGTCGCGAAGGCGCCGGGAGACTTCGTCGGCCGTCGCGGCGAGCGCGGCGCCGGACCGGGCCGTACGGGTCGCGGCGACTGACAACTCCTCGAATCCGGGCCGGGTTTTGAGCTGGGCCCAGGCTTCGGCCGGTGCCGCGCCGAGGGCGAGGAGGTTGGCGGTGGCTTTCATGGCGATCGACGTGTGCTCGGGCGCGGTGGCGCTGACGGCTTCCAGGGCCGTCGGCACCGGCAGGCCCGTGCGGAGGCAGGCGCCGAGGAGGTCGAGGGTGGCGGCGGAGTTCAGGCGTTCGGTGACGTCGTCGCGGGGTTTGGGCCGGCGGGAGCGGCGGAGGAGCCACCAGGCTGTTGCTCCCGCCAGTGCGCCACTCGTAATTCCGGCGACTACGGCTACCGATGCTCCGGCCATTGCGGCGGCGAGAGCGTGTCTCGTGCGGAGGCTCGGGAGTGTCGGTCGCCACGTGGTTGGTGGCGCGAGGCTCCGCGGCTTCGGCGCGCTGGGCCAGACGAGGAGCGCGACGGCGGCGAGCGCGTACGGCGTCATCGGACCTCCCGGCGGCCGGTGAGCGCGCGGGACCACGCGGTGCCCGCCCAGAGCAGTGCGGCGCCCGCCACCAGGAACAGCTGCCCGAGGACGGTCTGGGTGAGCACGGTCAGCGGCTCGGCGCCGATGGCCTGTCCCATGGCGAGGCAGAGGACGGGCAGCCCAGTCAGCACGGTCGCGCTCATCCGCGGGCCGGCCATCTTGGCGTGTAACCGCCGGGCGAACATCGTCGCGACGTCGACGTCGCGGCGAGTGGCGTCGAGGGTGTCGGCGATGGGGAGACCGTGCCTGCGGGCGAGGGTCCAGGCCGCGGCGAGTTCCGGGAGTTCCGGGGATTCGAGTGCGCCGTCGAGTCTTGCGGCGGTGGCCAGGTTCGTGAGTTCGCCGGCCAGAGCGGGGACGGCTTCGGCGGCCGCTTCCGCCGCGAGTACCGGATGAGCACCGGCCCGCAGCTCGCCGACCATCGTGCGGAGGGCGGCCGAAGACTGCTCGGCTCGGGCGAGCCCCGCGGAGGTTTCCCTTCTGCTGCGCCATTCCTGCCTTGCCGCGACGGTGATCAACGCGGTCGCCACTGCGGCTCCGACTCCGGCGAGTGGAAAGGCGAGGAGCGTCGGCAGCACCCAGATGGCTTGGCGCGGCGGCGTGGGGATGGTGAGCCGTCGCCGCGGTGGTGTCAGCAGCCGGGTCGGCAGGGTCGGCCAGGCGAGGAGGGCCGTGCCGAAGCAGAGGAACGGCCAGGCGGTGATCACGGGCCGACCTCCTCGGAAAGGGAGGATCGGGTCACGCGCGAGGGACGCACCAGGAACGCCGGGTGGGTGTGAAAAGGGCAGTGAGTCCTCATGGCGTCTCCTCCTCGGCGATGAAGGAACGAATCGCGACTGAGAGGGTCGGCCCCTCGACGATGCCGCTGCGGCGCCGACAGCGGCATGGACTGCCGGTTCGCGCCCGGTTGGCCTCGCGCCGCCGGGACGCCTCAGCAGGGCAACAGTCGGTTCCAGCCTCGGCACGAGAAGCGGCGGAAGGGAAGTCCTGAGGCAGTACGGCAAGGCGATTTCGGGCCGCGCGACAAAGAGCGGACCGCGTGTGAATGGTGCGGTAGGCAATCACGCGGTCGTCTCCTCGAAGAGGGGGCGGTAGGGAGTCCAGTGGCCGTCGCGCCAGATGGGGGTGGTGTGGGTAGTCGCGGTGGTGCGGTGGAGGGTCGCGATTTCGGTGAGGCGGCGGGCGCCGGTGGGGTCGCGACGGAGGTGGAGGACGACGCGGATGGCGGCGGCCAGCTGGCTGTGGAGGGCGTCGCCGGTGAGGCCGCCCAGGGAGGCGAGCGCTTCGAGGCGCGCGGGGACCTCGGAGGGTGAGTTGGCGTGGAGGGTGCAGGCGCCGCCGTCGTGGCCGGTGTTGAGGGCGTTGAGCAGGGAGCAGACTTCGGCGCCGCGGACTTCGCCGACCACCAGGCGGTCGGGGCGCATGCGCAGCGCCTGGCGGACGAGCTCGGGCAGCTCGACGGCGCCGGCGCCTTCGACATTGGCCGGGCGCGCGACGAGGCTGACGAACTGCGGGTGCGCAGGGCGGAGCTCGCCGGCGTCCTCGACACAGATGATGCGTTCGCGCGGGCTGACCTCGGCGAGGAGTGCACTGAGGAGGGTCGTCTTGCCGGCGCCGGTACCGCCGGTGACCAGGAACGCGAGGCGGCGCGTGATGATCGAGCGGAGGATGTCGGCGCCTTCTTCGTTGACGACGCCGAGTGCGGTCAGGGTGTCGAGCGTGTGCGTCGCGGGGCGGAGGACGCGCAGGGACAGGCAGGTGCCGTGGGGCGCGATCGGCGGCAGGACGGCGTGGACGCGGACGTGCCCGCCCGGGACGGGGAGCCAACCGTCCACATAGGGCTGCGCGTCGTCGAGGCGCCGGCCCGCCGCGAGGGCGAGGCGCTGCGCCAGCCGGCGGACGGCTTCTTCGTCGGCGAAGCGGACGTCGGTGCGGGTCAGGCCGGAGTCGCCGTCGGTCCAGGTCTGGTCGGGCGCCGTGACGAGAACGTCGGTGACGGTGGGGTCCTCCAGGAGCGGCGCGAGCGGACCCGCGCCGACGAACTCATCGTGGGCCTGGCGGACGGCGTCGAGGACCGCGTCGTGGCTGAGGGTGCCGCCGGCTTCCGCGCGCACGGCCTCCGCGACGGCGACGGGGTCCGCGAGGCGGCTCTCACCGGCAAGCCGGTTGCGGACACGCTCGACGAATTCGGTGGTCATGTCGGTGGCTTCGGATGAGTGGGCATGGCTGGGCTCCAGAGGCGACGCACGATGGATGGTTTGGCGGTAAAGGGAAAGGACAAGGACCACGCGAATCTGCCGAGTGCAGGTGAGCGATGTCTGGCGCAGTGGGCGGGGGCCGACCGAAACGAACGACGACGTACTTCTCTCGGCAGCTCGGGCTACGGCCCGCACCACAGCGGGCGCCTCAATCGGACGGCACGGTCACGGCACGAGCGCCAAGGCGGAGGCGAACCGAGGGCGGACTTCGGAAATGGCGTCGGCCGACCACGCCGCCGCCTACGGAGTATTCGACGGATCCCGGCAACGTCGGCCCCATCTCAAGCCGCCGTGGGGAGGGCGGCCGACGATGGGTGGAGTTCGGCCAGGACCGCGCGCGCCGCGGTGACCAGGGCGCCCTTGGGTGGGAGGTCGAACTCGCCCGTTTCGAGGGTGGCGGCGACGCGGCGTTCGGGTGGCAAGGTGGCGAGCAGGGGTGGGCCGAGGAGCGCCGTGGTGCGGGAAGGGGGTGCGCCGGCGTGGGGGTGTCCACTTGCGACGATGGCGAGGCGGTCGGCGTGGGGCCGGAGGAGGTCGAGGACCTGCCGCGCGGCCATGCAGGCGCGGAATTCGACCGGGACGACCAAGACCACCAAGTCGGCGAGAGAGGCGACGGCCAAAGCGCCCTCGTCGAGGTGGCGGGGCAGGTCGCAGACGACGGTGCGGCCCGAGCGGCGGCCGGCGGTGACCACGGCGGAAAGGGCGCGCGGGTCGGGGCCGGGGCCGGTGCGGCCGCAGGCCAGCACGGGCAGGGTGCCGCGGCGAGGTAGGGCGTCGACCAGAGACGGCAGCGAGACGCGGCCCGACAACCGGACGTCGGGCCAGCGGTGGCCGGGCGTGTTTTCCAAGCCCAGTGGGAGATCCAGGCCGCCGCCCAAGGGATCGCAATCGACGAGCAGCGCAGGGCCGGCGCGGTCGGCTTGGACGGCCGTGGCGGCGGCGAGCACGGAAGCGCCCGCGCCGCCGCGGCCGCCGAGGAAGGCGAGAACCGGGCCGGGGTGTTCGGCGGGGGCGTCGGCGACGTCGGCCAAAGCCACTGTCAGGTCTGATTCGTCGTCGGGCAGGCACAGGACGCGGCGGGCGCCGACGAGGGCCGCGCGGCGCCAGGACTCGACGCCCACCGCTCCTTTCGACACCACCAAGACGCCGTCGCGACGGGGTAAGTGCAGGTCGTCGGCGGAGTCCTCGTCGATCACGACCAGCGGTGCCCGCGTCCAGCGTGGACGCGCGGCCACGAGATCCGGTGCGCGGTCGAGCTCGCAGCCGGCCACCGCGGCGACGCGCAGGATCTCGTCGAGCACCGCGCCGTCGGCGGCGACGACAAGTGGACGTGCGGTTCTCATGAAGCCCTCCCCCTTGCGGAGCGAACCCGGGCCACGTGGACCGGGTCCCACCAAGATCACCCGGCCCGGACGCGACGGCAATGGCCAACCGCGCAACCTGTGGACAACCCGTGGCTTGTGGACAACTCCCGCCCGAAACGGCTCGGCGCGAAGTTCCGGTCGGATCGATGAGGCACAATGCACGACCAGCCGCGACCCCGGAACCGGGGAATTCCAGGCAATCTCGTAATTGCCACGAAAAACATCCTGGTGATCCGCGAACACGGAGGAAAAAATGCACTACCCGGGAAAAGAGGGCGGCCCTCGCCAGGGGGGAGGGACGAGGGCCGCCGTGGGTTCAGCCCCGGGGGGTCGGACTGAACCGGCCCGGTTGGACACCGGGTTCCCACACTGTAACTCCCCCGGACACCGGTTGGCGCCGCAAGCGACACCTACGATTCGGTAACGGCATCCAAAGCCGGATGCACTGTGCTGTCATGGATTTTCCGCCGAGCGGGCGCGCCGGTGTTCGATCAACGCGAGGACGCGGGCGCCGCTTCTCCTATCCTGATCACGTGGCCGAACCCAGCACCGCGCCGCCGCGCGAATCCCACCCCGAAGAACCCGGGCGAGCCGTCGCCGCGTTCTTCGATCTCGACAAGACCATCATCGTTTGTTCCAGCGCGCTGGCGTTCAGCAAACCATTACTCAGAGAAGGGCTGATCAACCGCCGAGCCGCTTTACGTAGCGCGTACGCACAACTCGTCTTCTCCCTCGCGGGCGCCGACGCCGACAAGACCGAACGCATGCGCGCGGAGGTCTCGAAGCTCTGCGCCGGCTGGGATGTCGCCCAGGTTTCCGCGATCGTGCAGGAAACGCTTCACGACGTGGTGGACCCCCTCGTGTACGTCGAGGCCACCGATCTCATCAACCGCCACCTCGCAGACGGCCACGACGTCGTCGTCCTCTCCGCCACCGGTGAAGAGGTCGCCGCACCCGTCGCCGCGATGCTCGGCGCCACGCGTTGCGTCGCCACGCGCATGGAGATCGCCGACGGGCGCTACACCGGCGAAGTCGCCTTCTACTGCTACGGCGACAACAAAGCCGTCGCCGCGAAGCAGCTCTCCGCGACGTACGGGTACGACCTCGCCGAGTGCTTCGCCTACACCGATTCGAGCACCGACATCCCGCTCCTGGAGACCGTCGGCCACCCGCACGCGGTGAACCCCGACAAGCTCCTGCGGCGCGAAGCCGGCGAACGCGGCTGGCCGATCCTCGCGTTCGAACGCCCGATGTCCCTGCGCAGCCGGATCCCCGCCCGGTCCGCGGGCATGGTCGCGCTCGGTGTGGGCGCCTTCGCGGCGGGCGCCACCTGGTACAGCCTGGTTCGTCGCCGACGGTTCCGAACGCCCCCGCGCTAGGCACCCACACGGCGGTACCGCGACCCATTTTCTCAAGCGTAGAGCGGAATCGGCCGTTGCTCAGGGTATGTGCATCACCGGATCGAGCCTCTTTTACCGGTGCACCCGTCCACACTCTTGAAGTGACCGGGCTCACGGCGTAGAAAGTAGGTGCGGACGTTGAGCCGGCCAGGGCAGAGGTAGAAGAGAAGCCTCTGTCACCCCGGGCAACCTCCGTGCGCGGACTCCGGGTACCCACGCGCAGCGCGCCGCGGGAGGCTCGTCGTCTAGGGACTGCGTACCGGGACGCCGGACGCCGAGTCCATGAAGGTACGACCAGAGTTGCACGCTTGGTCGCCCGAGATGTTCCGCGCTTGCAGGCGGCGCCCGCCGGCTTCGGCCGACGGGCGCCGCCAGCGTTTCCGCCACTGTGTCTGTGTTTCCACCACTGTGTCTTTCGCACAGCATGCCCAGGTGAAACCCCACGTTCCTGCGCTCGGCCGATGGACAACGCCCAAGCCGGTGAGTAGCTTCCCGATACCGGCGCCGCCAGGTGGACTTCTCACCACCCGCGGCGCACGACACTGGGAGGCCCTTTCGTGACGACCCGACTCGCGCGCACGCGCCCGCGGAGGATCCATGCACTCGCCGTCCCCCTCGCGGGGCTCCTCGCCGTCGCCGGAATCGGCGCGACCGCTTCAGGCGGCACACCGGACGCGAAAGGGATGACCTCCCTCGACGCCGCCGCCCAGCAGGCGCTCCACGGCCTCAGCCTCGAGGAAAAAGTCGGGCAGCTGTTCGTCACCTGGGTGAACGGCAAGTCCGCCGATGAGGTAAACCCCAAGAACCAGACGGACTTCGGCGTCGACACGCCCGCCGAGGTCGTTCGCAAGTACCATCTCGGCGGCGTCATCTACTTCAACAACGACACCCGCGACAACTTCGACACCCCGACCCAGGTCGCGAAGCTCTCCAACGGCCTGCAGCAGGCCGCGATCTCCAGTGGCGCCCACATCCCGTTGCAGATCGGCACCGACCAGGAGGGCGGCACCGTCACCCGGATGGGCGCTCCGGCCACGGAGTTCCCCAACTCCATGGCCATCGCCGCCGGCCGCAGCACCGACAGCGCGACGCAGGCGGCCACGATCATCGGCCACGAACTGCGCGCCGTCGGCATCAACCAGGACTTCGCGCCCGACTCGGATGTGAACTCCAACCCGGCCAACCCGGTGATCGGCGTGCGCTCGTTCGCCGGCCGGCCGGGGCTCGCGAGCCAGTTCGTGACGGCCGAGGTCAAGGGCTACCAGAACTCCGGCCCGTCCTTCGAAACCGTTTCCTCCACGGCAAAACACTTCCCCGGCCACGGCGACGCCGCCACCGACAGCCACACCGGCCTGCCACGCATCGACCGCACCGAGGACGAGTGGCGCAAGATCGACGTGCCGCCGTTCAAGGCCGCCATCGCCGCGGGCATCGACTCGATCATGAGCGCCCACATCCAGTTCCCGAGCCTCGACCCGTCGGGTGAGCCGGCCACGCTGTCGAAGCCGATCATCACCGGCAAGCTGCGCAACGAGCTGGGTTACAACGGTGTGGTGATCACCGACGCGCTGGAGATGCAGGGCGTGCGCGAGATCCACAGCGACGCCGAAATCCCTGTGCTGGCACTGAAGGCCGGCATCGACCAGCTGCTCATGCCGGTGCACCTCGACCTCGCGATCAACTCCGTGATCTCCGCCGTGAAGTCCGGCGACCTGCCGATGCAGCGGATCGACCAGAGCGTGCTGCGGGTGCTCAAGCTGAAGCTCAAGCGCGGCATCCTCACCGCGCCGTTCGACAACCCGGCGCTCGTCGGGAAGAAGGTCGGCACGCCGGCGCACCTCGCCACCGCGCAGGGCATCGCCGACCGCTCGATCACCGCGATCGCCAACGACGCGGGCGTGCTGCCGCTCAAGCAGAAGCCCGCCACCGCGCTCGTCACCGGCTGGGGCGTGGCCAGCACGCAGACGCTCGCCAACCGCCTCACCGCCCACGGCACCCAGGCGACCGCGCTGCAGACCGGGCAAACCCCGTCGGACGACCTCATCGCCCAGGCCGCCGCGGCCGCCGCGAAGACCGACCTCGTGGTAGTGCTCACGAACAACCTCGGCGGATTTCCCTTGCAGAACAAGCTTTTGCAGGCGTTGATGGACACCGGCAAGCCCGTGGTCGCCGTCGCCGCGCAGATCCCGTACGACGCCGGGTACGCCAACCCCGTTCCCACGTGGCTCGCGACCTACGGCTACATCACACCGTCGCTCGAGGCGCTCGCGAAGGTCGTGCTCGGCGAGACGAAGCCGAGCGGCAAGCTGCCCGTCGACGTCCCGGCGGGCGCCGACGTGAACACCGTCAAGTACCCCTTCGGACATGGGCTGAGCTGGTGAACGTCAACCGCAGGAAGTTCCTCGCCGTCCCCGCGCTCGCCGTCCCGGTGCTCGCGGGCGGCTCGGCCGTCGCGCAAGCAGCACCGGCAGCGCAACCGAGCCACCACCAAAAAGTGCTCACCGGCGCCGAACAACTCGCCGCCCAACACTGGCGCCCGCTCGCCGGCCGCAAGCTCGGCGTGCTGTCCAACCCGACCGGCGTGCTCGCGAGCGGCGACCACATCGTCGACGACATGGTCGCCGCCGGGGTCCGCCCCGTCGCCGCCTTCGGCCCCGAACACGGCTTCCGCGGCAGCGCGCAGGCCGGCGGTTCCGAAGGCGACTACACGGATCCACGCACCGGCATCCCCGTGTACGACGCGTACGGCGCCGACGCGGTGAAGCTCGCGACACTGTTCACCAAGGCCGGCCTCGACACCGTCGTGTTCGACATCGCCGACGTCGGCGCCCGCTTCTACACCTACATCTGGTCGCTCTACACGGCGATGGTCGCGGCGGCGAAGGTCGGCGCGGCGTTCGTGGTGCTCGATCGGCCGAACCCGATCGGCGGCCGCCTCGCCGGCCCGGTGCTCGACCCTAAGTTCGCCTCCGGCGTCGGCCGCAAGCCGATCGCGCAGCAGCACGGCATGACCGTCGGCGAGCTGGCGCGGCTGTTCAACACCGAGTTCCTGCCCGGCGAAGGCGTGAAGCCGGCGAAGCTGGACGTCGTCGAGGTCCGCGGCTGGCGGCGAGACATGCTCTTCGCCGAAACCGGTCTCGACTGGGTCATGCCGAGCCCGAACATGCCGACGCCGCACACCGCGATCGTCTACCCCGGCACCTGTCTGTTCGAAGGCACGCTCTTCGCGGAGGGCCGCGGCACCACGCGCCCGTTCGAGATCATCGGCGCGCCGGGTGTCGACTGGCACTGGCGCGACAAGCTCGAAGCGCTCGACCTGCCCGGCGCGCGCTTCCGCGAGACGTACTTCGTGCCGACGTTCAGCAAGTTCGTGAACGAGACTTGCGGCGGCGTGCAGCTCACCGTCACTGATCCGAAGGCCTTCGACGCGATCACCACCGCCGTCGCGATGCTCGTGACCGCGAAGCAGGTCGCGCCGCAAACGTTCGACTGGCGGCCCGACCACGCCATCGACTTGCTGTCGGGTTCCGACCGGCTGCGCACCATGATCGACGCCGGCGGAGGGGTCGACGAGGTCACCGGCGCCTGGCGCGCCGAGCTCGCCGCCTTCGACCGCAAGCGCCGGCCCTACCTGATCTATCGCTGAGGAGAGCGGTCATGCGTGCTAGGAAGGTGCTCGCCGCGACGAGCATGGCGATGGCCGTGCTGGTCGCAACCACGTCCATCGCAGGAGCCGCCGCCATCGCCACCACGACGCAGCACGACCCGCTCGCCGGGCGCTTCGACGTGGTGCGACACGGCTTCGCGGCGCCGTCGACGACGTTGCGTGAAGGCAAGCCGTCCGACGTCGGGCTCGACGGCGGGCCCATCAAGTCCGCCGAGCAGTTCCTGGCGAGCTGGACGCAGCCCGACGCGTCCGGCCACCCGCACTTCTCCGGCGCCGTCGGCCTGCTCGCCCACGACGGCGTGGTCGTCGACCGCTACGCCGTCGGCGGGGCACTGAGGTATGCCGACGCCGCGGGCACCGAGCTGCCGAATGACCAGCAGGTCCCGATGCGGAACGACACGATCTTCGACATGGCGTCGATCTCGAAGCTGTTCACCTCGATCGCTGCGCTGCAGCTGGTGGAGCAGGGCAAGCTCGACGTCAACGCACCCGTCGTGCGCTACCTGCCCGAGTTCGGCGTGAACGGCAAGCAGGCCGTGACGATCGAGCAGCTGCTCACGCACACGTCCGGCTTCGACGCCGACCCCGTGCCCTCGCTGTGGCAGGGCTACCCCGACATCCCGT
Organism: Amycolatopsis sp. NPDC051372; assembly: GCF_040682095.1. Lineage (NCBI taxonomy): Bacteria > Bacillati > Actinomycetota > Actinomycetes > Pseudonocardiales > Pseudonocardiaceae > Amycolatopsis > Amycolatopsis sp. NPDC051372. Next base: position 688,319 of record NZ_JBFBAF010000001.1, on the reverse strand, counting down.
CGCGCCGCAAGGCCGTGCTCGACAGCCCGCTGAAGAACGCGCCGGGCACGACGTACCTCTACTCCGACCTCAACATGCTCACCCTCGGCTTCGTCATCGAGAAGCTCACCGGGCAGACGCTCGACAAGGTGGTGCACGACCGCATCACCGCGCCGCTGGGCATGGTCGACACCGGCTACAACCCGCCCGCGTCGAAGCTGAACCGCGTCGCCGCGACCGAGTACGAGGCCGACCCGCCGCGCGGGCTCGTGCGCGGCCAGGTGCACGACGAGAACGCGTGGTCCCTCGGCGGCGTCGCCGGGCACGCCGGCGTGTTCTCCACCGCGAGCGACCTGGCGATCCTCTGCCAGACGATCCTCAACGGCGGCACCTACCGGGGCAAGCGCATCCTGCGTCCGGACACCGTCGAGACGATGCTGACCAACTACAACCAGCGCTTCCCCGACGACGCCCATGGCCTCGGGTTCGAGCTCGACCAGCCCTGGTACATGGGTGCCCTTTCCTCACCGGTGACGGCGGGCCACACCGGATTCACCGGGACGACGCTGGTCATCGACCCGGAATCGCGGTCGTTCGCGTTGTTGCTGACCAACCGAGTGCACCCGAGTCGTAACTGGGGCTCCATCAACACGGCCCGCGAGGTCTGGGCCAGTTCGCTGGCCCAAGCCATGGCTGTGAAGCCCGTTCAGGGCCGGGACGCGTGGTTCGCGGGCCTCGGCGACAAGTCGACGGCTACGCTGAGTACGCAGCCCTTGACATCGCGATCCGGCGGCCCGCTACAGGTCTCCTTCTACGCCTTTGTGGATACGGAAGGTCCGACTGATCCACTTCAGCTGGAATCGTCCTCGGACGGCGTTTATTGGCAACCAGTCGCCGTTCATGCAAACGGAGCAGGCGCACCCCCCGGACAGGTGACGTCGCTCTCAGGTCACGGACACCGTGCCTGGTGGCGCGTGACGGCAGAAGTACCGGCCTCGAGCGTTACGACACTGCGCTGGCGTTACAACACCGACGCGAGTTACACCGGACGCGGAGTTTCCGTCGACGGTGTGAAAGTCACCGAACGCGGCCGGACAGTTCTCGATGGTGAGCGGAATCCGTCGGCACTCACCGCGACCGGGTGGATTTTGAGCGCTCGGTGACCGGGGTGTCGCGCAGCGCCGAACTGGCCCTCCCACTCAGCGATCCGAAGCCTTTTGCGGGGCGACACTAAGTTGCCAAGTCGTTAGCTTGAGCTCGTTAACAAGGTCGACCTGGTTAGCGACTTTCTGGTCAACGATTAATCGCAAAACGAAGTCCGCAGACACGGACGGGTTGCGATCCTGCCGAAGGATGTGGGTAGCCTTGTCGCAAATGCCAACGGTTAGTAACTTTCCGACGGTCGACGATGCCGATTCCGTAACCATCCCGGCACCGTCCGAGCAAACCCCAGCTCAGGCCACTGTGCGTGACGCCGATGCGAGCCCGCTGGTCCGCATCCGCTCGCTGCTGCCCGGGCTCGCCCGCGCCGAGCAGCGCGTGGCGAAGGTCGTGCTGGAAGACCCCGCGTCGGTGGCGCGCCGGAGCATCACCGAGGTCGCCCTCGCCGCCAGCACCAGTGAGACCACGGTGACGCGGTTCTGCAAGGCCGTCGGCGTCGGCGGGTACCCGCAGCTGCGCATCGCGCTGGCCGCGGACACCGCGCGCACCGAAGCCAGAACCACGCGCAACCTCGGTGGCGAGATCGCTCCGGACGACGACCTCGCGGCCGTGATCGGCAAGGTCAGCTTCGCCGACGCACGCGCCGTCGAGGAGACGGCCGACCAGCTCGACGTCGCGACCATGCAGCGCGTGATCGACCTCGTGGCCGAGGCCGGCCGCGTGGACGTCTACGGCGTGGGCGCGAGCGCGTTCGTGGCCGCCGACCTGCAGCAGAAGCTGCACCGCATCGGCCGCGTGAGCTTCTCGTGGTCCGACACGCACATCATGCTCACCTCGGCCGCGGTGCTCAGCCCCGGCGACGTCGCCATCGGCGTCTCCCACACGGGCGCGACCACCGACACCGTGGAGGCGCTGCGCGTCGCCCGCGAGCACGGCGCGGTCACCGTCGCCGTCACGAACTTCCCGCGTTCGCCGATCACGGAGGTCGCCGACCACGTGCTCACCACGGCCGCACGGGAAACCACCTTCCGTTCCGGGGCCACGGCGAGCCGCATCGCGCAGCTCACCGTGATCGACTGCCTGTTCATCGGGGTCGCGCAGCGGCACATGGACGCCTCCGTCAGCGCGCTGGACGCGACGAGGGACGCGGTCGGCTCGCACCGGCTCGGGGTCAGGCCCGACGGTCGCCGCCGTCCGCGGGAAACCGGTAAGTGAACCGAGAAACGAGGCGCATGATGTCCGTCCCCACGCAGGCGGTACACGTCGATTCGCCGACCGAGCAGCGCAACCCCCGCACGGTGGACATCGACCTGATGTCCACCATGGGGATCCTCAGCGCCATCAACGCCGAGGACCGCCGGGTGCCCGACGCGGTGGCCGCGGTGCTGCCCCAGCTGGCGCGCGCGGTCGACTACGCCGTGGAAGCCCTGCGGGGCGGCGGCCGCGTGCACTACGTCGGGGCGGGCACGTCGGGCCGCCTGGCGACGCTGGACGCGGCCGAGCTCGTGCCGACGTTCAACGTGCCGCCGGACCTCTTCGTCGCGCACCACGCGGGCGGCGAGAAGGCCCTGCGGCAGGCGGTGGAGAACGCCGAGGACGACGACGAGGCCGGCGCGGCCGAGCTCGCTGCTGTGGTGCAGCCGGGCGACTTCGTGCTCGGCCTCGCCGCCTCCGGGCGCACGCCGTTCGTGCTCGGCGCGCTCGAGGCGTCGAGCCGCCTCGGCGCGCACACGGGGCTGGTCTCGGCCAACCCGCGCGCGTCGAAGCCGGCCGGCGTCGACGCGCTCATCGCCGTGGCCACCGGCCCGGAGGTGATCGCCGGCTCGACCCGGATGAAGGCGGGCACGGCGCAGAAGCTGATCCTCACGGCGTTCTCCACGGCCACGATGATCAAGCTGGGGAAGACCTACTCGAACCTGATGGTCAGCATGCGGGCCACGAACGCGAAGCTGCGCGGCCGCACGATCCGCATCCTGCAGGAAGCCACGGGCCTGACCATGGCCGACTGCTCCGACGCCCTCACCGAGGCCGGCGGCGACCTCAAGACGGCCCTCGTGCACCTGCTGTCGGGCTCCGACGTCGAGCACTCCGCGGCGGCGTTGGAAGCCAACAGCGGGCACGTGCGCAAGGCCTTGGACTCGCTGCACCTTCGCGCAAGCTGAGTCTTTGGCCTCGGCTCCGCCGAGGCGTGCGAGCTCGCGTGGTGGTCGGCCAAAAACGGCAACGACGCAATTCGGTCAAGAGCCCCTCATCTCCTGATGAGGGGCTCTTTTGTGAACCTGAGCTTATTGCGGTTCATCTGTTCACCTGCCTAATCTCTCAGGTGTTGTCAGCGAGGGGAAGGCAGAATCGCCATGGTCGACCTACAACCTCGGACCAGGCAGCCGCTGTCGAGGCGGGAGTGGGTGTCGCTGTCCGGAATGGCGGCGGTGATCCTGCTGCTGAACCTCGTGGGCTGGGGTGTGCTGGTGCTGTTCATCGCGCCGCACCACTACGACCTCGGGGCGTCGGGGGTCTTCGGCATCGGGCTGGGGGTCACGGCGTTCACGCTCGGCATGCGCCACGCGTTCGACGCCGACCACATCGCGGCGATCGACAACACCACGCGCAAGCTGATGTCCGAGGGCCAGCGGCCGCTGTCGGTCGGGTTCTGGTTCTCGCTGGGGCACTCGACGATCGTGTTCGGGTTGTGCCTCTTGCTCTCGTTCGGCGTTCGGGCGGTCGCCGGGCAACTCGAAGACGACGGGTCGACGCTGCACGAGACGACCGGGCTCATCGGCACGTCGGTTTCGGGCGTTTTCCTCTACCTCATCGCGATCATCAACCTCGTGGCGCTCGTCGGGATCGTCCGGGTTTTCGCGCGGATGCGCCGCGGTGAGCTCGACGAAGCCGCGCTGGAACGCCAACTCGACAAGCGCGGGTTCATGAACCGCCTGCTGCGCGGTGCGACGAAGGCCGTGCGCAAGCCGTGGCACATCTACCCCGTGGGCGTCCTCTTCGGACTCGGGTTCGACACCGCGACGGAGATCGGGCTGCTGGTCCTCGCGGCCGGCGCGGCGGCGTTCGCACTGCCCTGGTACGCGATCCTCGTGCTGCCCGTGCTCTTCGCCGCCGGCATGAGCCTGTTCGACGCCGCCGACGGCGTGTTCATGAACTTCGCCTACGGCTGGGCGTTTTCGCGGCCCATCCGCAAGATCTACTACAACATCACGGTCACGGCGCTTTCCGTGGCCGTGGCGCTGGTCATCGGCACGATCGAGCTCGTGTCGATCCTCGCCGACCAGCTCGACATCACGCACGGGCCGCTCGCCATCATCGCCGACGTGGACCTCGACTACGTCGGGTTCGCGATCGTCGGGCTGTTCATCCTGACCTGGCTGGTCGCGCTCGCCGTGTGGCGGTTCGGGCGGATCGAGGAGAAGTGGTCGGCGCGGCTCACTGACCACTGAGCCGCTCGACGCGCAGCGCGAGCTGGATCTCCAGCGCGCGTTCGGGCTCGCGCCAGTCGTCGCCCAGCAGCGCGGAGACGCGGTCGAGGCGCTGCACCACGGTGTTCACGTGGACGTGCAGCTCGTCCTTGGCGCGTGCGAGATTTCCACCGGCCGCGAAGTACGCGCGCAGCGTGCCGATGAGGTCGGTGCCGCGGCGGGAGTCGTAGTCCAGGACCGGGCCGAGCGTGGCCGTGACGTAGGCGGGCAGGTCGGCATGGCGGCCCAGTAACACGCCGAGGAAACCCAGCTCGGCCATCGCCGCGCCGTCGCCTTCGCGGCCCACGGCGAGCAGCGTGCTGACGCAACGAACAGCCTCGGCGTACGCGTGGGCGAGCGCGGCGGGACCCTTCGCGGGGCCGGCCGCACCGACCGTCACCGGACAGTCCACAACGGACTGAAGCTCACGCGCCACCTTGGCCGCCCCGACGCCGTCCGGCGCGAGAGCGACCACCTGCTCCGCGTGCACACCCACCAGGTCGCCGTACCGCGCGCACGCCGACGCGAGGCCACGGCGGGAAATCCCCGGCGCGTGGGCGACGAGCACCACGTGCGGCGCCGACAAGTCGACACCCAGCCGTCGCGCACGGGCTGTCAACGACGCCGGGTTGCGCGCGGGTGCCGTCAGCAGATCCGTGAGCAGCTCGCCGCGCACCTCGTCCTCGGCCTGCGCCACGGACCGGCGCAGCATCAGCAGCAACGCCGTGACCACGGCCGCGCGCTCGAACAACCGCCGGTCCGCACCCGCCAGCTCCGGCCGTCCCGCCAGCGTGAGGCTGCCCAGCAGTTCCTGACCGGCCCGCACCGCGCACACCCAGGTGTCCGATGTGGACTCCGCGCGCCCGCTGCCGCGCGAAGAAGCCACCGCCGGCGCGTCGAACGACAGCAAGGAGCCCGCCAGCAAATCCCCCGAAGCGTCGTGGACGGCAATCTCGCCACGCAGCACGCCCGCCACCTCCGCGGCGACTTCCGGCAGGTCACCGCCCCGGAGCACGAGGTCCATCAGGCGGTCGTGAGCTTCGTCGGCGCGGCGCATGGTCGCGTTCACTGCGTTGAGCTCGGCGGCCGAGCGGCGCGTCTCGTCGAGCAGGTGCGCGCTGTCCAGGGCGATCGCCGCGTGGTTGGCCAGCGACGACAGCAGCGCGACCTCCGCCGTCGAGAACTCGCGCGGCGCACGGTCCGACGCGTAGAGCACACCCAGCACTTTGCCGCCGATGGCCAGCGGCACGCCGAGGATCGCCGTGAGGCCCTCCTCCAGCACGCCGGTGTCGATGGGTGAGGTATGGCGGAAGCGCGCGTCGGCGAAGTAGTCCGCCGTCGCATACGGCCGCGCGGTCTGGGCCACGAGCCCGCCGAGCCCCTCGCCCATGCCGAGCACGATCTGCTGGAACAACGCGGAAACCGAGCCGTCCGTGACCCGGATGTAGGTCTTGCCGGCGGCCTCGTCGTTCAGGCTCAGGTACGACACGTCGACACCGAGCAGAGTCCGCGCCCGCCGCACGATCGAGCGCAGCACCGCGTCCGGGTCACGCAGCCGCGCGAGGTCGCTCGCGGTGTCGAACAACGCCGTGAGTTCGGCCTCCCGCCGCTGGTGCTCGGTAAGCGTCTCGCGGACGCGCAGCGCGAGCTCGGTCGCGTCGGCGCCGGACTCGCGCGCGGCGTGCGCCAGCTGCTCGCTGCTCGCCCCGGCGGCGAGCAGCTCGAGCAACCGGCGGTAGGGATCCACACAGGTCATGCTGTCACTGAGCGCCGTTCGGCGGGAGCCTCCTCCAGCGATTCACCGCGCGTCTCCCGCGCGCCGAGCAGGGCCAGCACCGACAGCACGCACATCGCGGCGACGTAGACCGAAACCGGCAGCGTCGAGTGGTACGCCTGGAACAGCGCGACGGCGATGAGCGGCGCGATCGCGCCCGCCGCGATGGACGACAGCTGGCCGCCCACCGAAAGGCCCGTGTAGCGCACGCGCGTGGGGAACTGCTCGGCGAAGAACGCGGCCTGCGGTCCGTACATCGCGCCGTGAACCACGAGCCCGATGGTCGCCGCGCCGATCACCGCGCCCGTCGTGCGCAGGTCCAGCAGCCAGAAGAACCCGAACGCCCACGCGGCCATCCCGACCACGCCGAACAAGTACACCGGCTTGCGGCCGATCTTGTCGGAGAGCAAGCCCCACAAGGGAATCGTCACGAAGTGCACGGCCGAAGCGACCAGCACGGCCGTCAGCCCCGTCGCCTTCGGCAGGCCGAGCCCGGTGGTGACGTAGACGAGGATGAACGCCGTGATCACGTAGTACGACACGTTCTCCGCCAGCCGCGCCCCGAACGTCACGACCAGCCCGCGCAGGTGCCCGCGGAACACGTCGACGATCGGCGTGGCTTCCTCGTCTCCTGCAGCGGCCTTCGCGGCGAGGAACACCGGCGACTCCGCGACGGCCAGCCGCACCCACAGCCCGATCGCCACGAGCACGCCCGACAGCAGGAACGGGATGCGCCAGCCCCACGCGTTGAACGTCGCGTCGGACTGCACGGAGGCGAGGATCGCCAGCACCGCCGTGGCCAGCAGGTTCCCGGCCGGCACGCCGGTCTGCGGCCATGACGCCCAGAAACCTCGCCGGCGGTCGTCGCCGTGCTCGGACACGAGCAGCACCGCGCCGCCCCATTCGCCGCCGAGCGCGAAGCCCTGTACGAGCCGCAGCAGCGTCAACAGGATCGGGGCGAGGACGCCGACGGCGCCGTACGTGGGCAGCACGCCCATGAGGAACGTCGAGCCGCCCATCATCACCAGGCTCACCACGAGCAGGCGCTTGCGCCCGATGCGGTCGCCGAAGTGGCCGAACACCAGCCCGCCGACGGGTCGCGCAAGGAAGCCGACCGCGTAGGTCAGCAGTGCGAGCAGCGTGCCGGTGAGCGGGTCGGCGTTCGGGAAGAACAGCTTGTTGAACACGAGCGCGGCGGCCGAGGTGTAGAGGAAGAAGTCGTACCACTCCACGGTGGTGCCGATCAGGCTCGCGCCGACCACGCGCAGCAGGCCGGCCCGGGTTGGTGTTGTCACTGCAGACTCCACTTCGTTGTGGGGACGGGGTTTCAGGCGGCCGACCAGCCGCCGTCCAGGGGCAGCGACGCGCCCGTGACGTGCCCGGCGTGCTCGCCGCACAGCCACACCACGAGGTCGGCGACGTCCGCCGGTTCGATGAGCCGTTTGATCGCGGCGCGCCGCAGCAGCACCTGCTCCACGACTTCATCGGCGTCGAGGCCGTGTTCGGCGGCCTGCGCGTCGATCTGGCCGGTGACCAGCGGCGTGCGCACGTAGCCGGGGTTGACGCAGTTGGACGTCACGCCGTGCTCCGCACCTTCGAGAGCGGCCACTTTGGACAATCCCTCGAGCGCGTGTTTCGCCGTGACGTACGCGGCTTTGAACGGGCTGGCGCGCAGGCCGTGCACGCTGGAGACGTTGACGATCCGGCCCCAGCCGCGCGCGTACATCGCCGGCAGCGACCGGCGGATCAGCAGGAACGGCGCCGTCACCATCAGCGCCTGGATCCGCGCGAACTGCTCGGGCGGGAAGTCAGGCAGCGCGGCCACGTGCTGGAATCCGGCGTTGTTCACCAGCACGTCCAGCTCGGCGGGCAACGCGTCGATCACCGCGGGGTCGGTGAGGTCACCGACGTGCGCCCAGCCGCCGATCTCGGCCGCGGCCGCTTCGGCACCGCGCGCGTCGAGGTCGACGACGTGCACCTTCGCCCCGGCCGCGGCCAACGCGCGAACGCAGGCGAGCCCGATTCCGCTCGCACCGCCGGTCACGAGGGCGACGCGGCCATCAAGGTCGCCTTGTGAGCTGTGACGTACCCCACTGGTCATGGGCTACGAGGTTAGGTCTCGCCCACCTCGCCGACCATGTGTCCGGCCACCACAGCCCGGCGAGACCCAGTGTGGCCGGACCACACCCCTAACCGGCGGCGGACGAAATGCTGCGAGCCTCCCGCGCACCCGCTTCGAACGCCTCACAGCAGAACAGCAGCCACTCCCGCACCCCGTCCGTCGTCCCGGCGGCGAAGCCGGAAGCGAGCTCGACGTACTTCGGCACGCGCCGGAAGAACGCCACCTCCGGCACGGTCAGCGCCTTCGGGTCCAGGCCCGTCGCGATCATCGACAGGCGCGCCGCCGCGCGGGCGACCACGCCGTCGGCCGAGCCGAAGGGGCGCAGGGCCAGCAGCTCGCCGTGCACCACGGCCGTGAGCACCGGCCCGGGCACGGAGGTCGCCCCCGTGACGAGCTGGGCCAGCAGCTCCAGGCGCTCACCTCCGGCAAGGGGCCGGCCGAGTGCGTCGGGATCGTCGACGACGTCGGCGGCGGCCAGGACGTGCAGGCGGGCCAACGCCTGCAACGGCGCGCGCCGCCAGGTCGGCAGGAGTGGTTCCAGCGACTCGGCCACGCGCAGGGCGCCGGCGAGCAGGGGGTCGGCGACCGCGCCGTCGGCGGGCAGCTCAGGGTTCGCGCCGTCGATGCCGGCCGACGCTCGCGCGGCGCGCACCGACGCCTCGGCGGCCGTTTCCGCGCCGCCGCGCAGGTTGGCAGGCAGGCGGTGCACGGCGAACACCGCGTCCTGCGCCGCCTTGGCCGCGGCGGCGACGCCGTCGAGCTCCAGGAGCGGCTTGAGCGGATCGCTCATGCGTCGAGCACCTGCCCGGCGCGCTTGACGACCGGCGGCAGGACCGACCACGGGAAGTTGATCCAGCGGTCGGTGCGGCGCCACACGTACTCGCTGGAGACCGTCGAATGCGGCTTCTCGTAGATCACGGCGCAGCGCACGTCGGCCACGTGATCGGCGCAGAAGTCGCGCACGAGCTTGAGCGTTGCGCCGGTGTCAGCCACGTCGTCGGCGACGAGCACCCTCTTGTTGCTCAGGTCCACGACGTTCGGCACCGGCGGCAGCATCACCGGCAGGTCGAGGCGCTGGTCGACGCCGGTGTAGAACTCCACATTCATCACGTGCAGGTTCTTCACGTCCAGCGCGTAGCCCAGCGCGCCGGCGACGAACAGCCCGCCGCGGGCGATGGAGAGGATGAGGTCGGGCTCGAAGCCGTCGGCGGCGACCTGCTCGGCAAGCTCCCTGCTGGCGGTGCCGAACAACTCCCAGGTGAGTTCTTCCCGTGCCGCGCCGTCTTCAGCCATGCCCATGCCTCTCCTCGGTCGTTCCCGCGAGCATAAGCAACCGGGAAGTGGCCTGGATAAATGATCGAGAAATGGCTATCCAGCACGACCACTTGACGCCGTAGCTTGGGTTTCGTGAGCGACTGGAACGACCACCCGACCCTGTCCGGCACCCGCGTGCGCCTCGAGCCCCTCGGCGCGGACCACGCGAAGGGCCTGTTCGAGGCCGGTCAGGATCCCGCGATCTGGGCCTGGTTGAGCACCCGGCAGTTCGAGACCCCGGCCGACGCCGAGCGGTTCGTCGAGGCCGCCACGGCCGATCCCGACCGCCGCGCGTGGGCGCAGATCGACGTCGCCACCGGCCTCGTTGCCGGCACCACGTCGTACTACCAGGTCGCGGCGAAGCACCGGATCCTCTCGATCGGGCACACCTGGATCAGCCCGCGCCGGCAGCGCACGGCACTCAACACCGAGGCCAAGTTCCTGTTGCTGCGCAACGCTTTCGAGGCGCTCGGCGCCCAGCGCGTGGCGTGGGAGACCGACAGCCGCAACCTGCGCTCCCAACGCGCCATCGAGCGGCTCGGCGCGCTGCGCGAGGGCGTGCTGCGGGCCCACCGGATCCGTCCGGACGGCACTTCCCGCGACACGGTGGTGTACTCGATGACAGAAGCTGAATGGCCCGGCGCACGCGCCCGGCTGCTGGCCCGCCTCGCTTGAGGGCTCGCCCACACGGCTGCATCCTTGTCGTGAGCGGACTAACGTCGCTAGCGTGCCGTGAGCCGCGGGTTCGCACTACAGGAGGCCTTGCACCATGACCGAGCAGTCCCCAGCACTGGACAACCTGCTCACCGAGAGCCGCACCTTCCCACCGAGCGACGAGTTCGCCGCTCAGGCCAACGCCAAGGCCGACTCGTACGAGAAGGCGGACGCGGACCGGGAGCGGTTCTGGGCCGAGCAGGCCGAGCGCCTGAGCTGGGACACGAAGTGGACCCAGGTACTGGACTGGACCAATGCGCCCTTCGCGAAGTGGTTCGTCGGCGGCAAGCTCAACGTCGCCTACAACTGCGTCGACCGGCACGTCGAGTCCGGCCACGGCGACCAGGTCGCCATCCACTGGGTCGGCGAGCCCGGCGACACCCGTGACATCACCTACGCGCAGCTGAAGGACGAGGTCTCCAAGGCCGCCAACGCGCTGACCTCGCTCGGGGTGACCGCCGGCGACGTCGTGGCGATCCAGCTGCAGATGATCCCCGAGGCGATCTTCGCGATGCTCGCGTGCGCCCGCCTCGGCGCGCTGCACAACGTGGTGTTCGGCGGCTTCTCCCCGACCGCGCTGCGCGCCCGCGTGGACGACGCGGCGGCGAAGATCGTGATCACCTCCGACGGCCAGTACCGCCGCGGCAAGGCCGCCGCGATGAAGGCCAATGTGGACGAGGCGCTCGAGGGCGCCGAGACCGTGGAGAAGGTCATCGTGGTCCGCCGCACCGGCAGCGACCTCGCGGGCGAGGTGCCGTGGACCGACGGGCGCGACCTGTGGTGGCACGAGCTCGTCGACGGGCAGTCGGCCGAGCACACGCCCGAGGCGTTCGACAGCGAGCACCCGCTGTTCATCCTCTACACCTCCGGCACCACCGGGCGCCCGAAGGGCATCCTGCACACCTCCGGCGGCTACCTCACGCAGGCCGCGTACACGCATCACAACGTGTTCGACCACAAGCCGGGCGAGGACGTGTACTGGTGCACGGCCGACATCGGCTGGATCACCGGCCACAGCTACATCGTCTACGGGCCGCTGGCCAACCGCGTCACGCAGGTCGTGTACGAAGGCACGCCGAACACCCCGCACGAGGGCCGGCACTGGGAGATCGTGCAGAAGTACAAGGTCTCCATCTACTACACCGCGCCGACGCTGATCCGCACGTTCATGAAGTGGGGCGCGGAGATCCCGGCGAAGTACGACCTCACGTCGCTGCGCGTGCTCGGCAGCGTCGGCGAGCCGATCAACCCCGAGGCGTGGATCTGGTACCGCGAGACCATCGGCGCGAATAAGGCGCCGATCGTCGACACGTGGTGGCAGACCGAGACCGGCGGGATCATGATCTCGCCGCTGCCGGGCGTCACGTCCACCAAGCCGGGTTCGGCCCAGCGCGCGCTGCCGGGCATCTCGGCGAAGGTCGTGGACGACCAGGGCAACGAGGTCGGCAAGGGCGGCGGCGGGTACCTGGTGCTCGACAAGCCGTGGCCGGGCATGCTGCGCGGCGTGTGGGGCGACGAGGAGCGCTTCCGCGAGACGTACTGGTCGCGCTTCGCCGCCCAGGGCTTCTACTTCGCCGGCGACGGCGCCAAGTACGACGCGGACGGTGACATCTGGCTGCTGGGCCGGGTCGACGACGTGATGAACGTGTCGGGCCACCGCATCTCGACCACCGAGGTCGAGTCGGCGCTGGTCTCGCACCCGACGGTGGCCGAGGCGGCCGTGGTCGGCGCGACCGACCCGACGACCGGGCAGGGCATCGTGGCGTTCGTGATCCTGCGCGGCAACGCCGTCGATGGTGGTGACGAGGCCGTGCAGGAGCTGCGAAACCACGTCGCGAAGGAGATCGGCCCGATCGCGAAGCCGCGCCAGATCATGGTCGTGCCGGAGCTGCCGAAGACGCGCTCGGGCAAGATCATGCGCCGCCTGCTGCGCGACGTCGCGGAGAACCGGGCGATCGGCGACGTGACGACGCTCGCGGACTCGTCGGTGATGGACCTGATCTCCTCCGGCCTGCAGTCGGGCAAGGAGGAGTAGGCACCGCGGGGTAGATTCTGTCCCAAAGGAAGGGGCTCTCCTGCCGGGAGGGCCCCTTCCTGCTGACTACCCCGAATGGCGGACATCGAACGCATGTTCTAAGATGTGCCGCTGTACCCACCCCAGATCCGGGCAAGGAGACGACACGAATGACCGTGGAAGCCTTGACGCACGACGAGGACACCGCGGCCGAAGCGGCGACGACCGAGGCAGCCACTGCCTCGGCGCAGGCCGCCGACGCCCCGGAGGTCACCGAGCCCACTGAGACCACTGCCTCACCTGCGTCGTCTTCCGATTCAGACGAGGCCGCCCCGGCCGCTGAAGAGGCGCCGAAGCCGAAGCGCGGCCGCCCGAAGGCCGCGCCCGCGTCCACCGCGAAGAAGACCCGCACGGTGGAGCTCACGCTCACTGTCACCGGCACGGCCGACGGCGAGTGGCAGGCCGAGCTCAAGAACGGCAGCAAGTGGGTCGCGAAGGGCCTGGAGATCCCGGCCGCCGCCGTCTCGCGCGCGGCGAAGGAGCTGCACCAGGACCTGTCGGGCCCGATCGACGAGGTCATCAACCAGGCCCGCGAGGCGCAGGCCGCGAAGGTCGCGCAGCTCGAGGCCGAGCTGGAAGCCGCCAAGGCGGCTCTGGCGGAGCTCGACGTCTGAGTTCTTGTCCCGTGAAAAGGCCCGGCACTCCTTGCCGGGCCTTTTTCATGCCAGGGGCGGGTTTTTCGGCAGCGGCGCTTTGAACTCGAGCCAGCGACTGTCCACAATGGCGCGGACTCGATGGTCGACTCCGCACGGGTGGACCACGGTGTCGCCGGGACCGAACTCTCCCGGCACGCCCCCGACCACACCGGTCAGCCGACCTTCGAGCACGTAGACGACGCTGTCGTGGTCGTGACTGTGCACAGGCGACCCGACGCCGGCCGGGTATCGGATCTCGTACACGAGCCCGTGCGCGGCGCGTTCTCTCTCGCGGACGAAGGCAGTGCCGCCCGTCAGCTGCCGTCCTTCCACAGTGGACACTTCCTGCCACTCGCTCATTCCGCCGCCTTCCGCACTTATCGGGCACTCCCGCCACCATCAAGATATACTCCATGTATACATACCGACGCAAGACTCCTGGAGATCCCGGTGCACTTCACCCTTCGAGACGGCTCCCAGATCACCACCTCCGTCCACACCCTGCTCAACGCCGGGTACGCCGGCCGCAGCCAGGACGACGTGGCGGCGCACGTGAAGGAGCTGGCGGAGCTCGGCGTGCCGGCGCCGTCGGTGACGCCGGCGCTGTACCCGGTGGCGCCGTACCTCGCGCAGCAGGCCGACACCGTGCCCGCGCAGCACGGCCGTACCTCCGGCGAGGCGGAGTGGGCGCTGGTGATCACCGACGAAGGCGTGCTGCTCACCGCGGCCTGCGATCACACCGACCGCGAACTGGAGGTGCACGGCGTCGCGTGGAGCAAGAACGCGGCGCCGGACGTGCTGGCCCGGAAGGCCTGGCGCCTCTACGACCTCGCGGAACCCGACGCCGTTCACCTGCGGTCCTGGGTCGACGACACCCTGCTGCAGGACGGCACGCTCGCCGAGCTCCTGCCGCCGTCGTACTGGCTGCCGGTGCTCGAAGAACGCGGCCTGGCGACGCCCGGCACCGTGCTGCTGTCGGGCACGCTGCCGATGGACCCGGCCGTGGACCAGTTCGGGAAGAGCTGGCGCGTGACACTCACCGACCCGGCCACCGGCGACGTGCTCGAGCTGGCCTACACCGTCGAGCAGCTGCCGACGCCGATCGGCTGACATTCAAAGGATAGGCACAATTAAATAAGGAAACCCTTCGTTGATGTAATTCACCGGACAGAGGCGCTCACCCGAATTTCGTGTTTCACTATTCCCGTGACCGAAACGGTGGACGCGACTGATTCCCACTCGCACGAGCCCCACGACGACCTTGGCGGCAAGCTGAACTGGCTGCGCGCCGGGGTTCTCGGGGCAAACGACGGGATCGTGTCCGTCGCGGGCATCGTGGTGGGCGTCGCGGGGGCGACCACGAGCCGCACCGCGATCCTCACCGCCGGAATTGCCGGACTGGTGGCCGGTGCGTTTTCGATGGCCGGCGGGGAATACGTGAGCGTGAGCACGCAGCGCGACACCGAACGCGCGTTGCTGCAGCTCGAGAAGCAAGAGCTGAAAGCGATGCCCGAGGCCGAGGAACGCGAGCTCGCCGAGATCTACGAGGGCAAGGGCCTGTCCCAGGAACTCGCCGCGGAGGTCGCGCGCGAGCTGACCCGCAAGGACGCGTTCCACGCCCACGCCGAGGCCGAGCTGGGCATCGACCCGGACAACCTCACCAACCCGTGGCAGGCGGCCTGGGCTTCGCTGATCGCGTTCTCCGTCGGCGCGCTGCTACCGCTGCTGTCCATCGCCTGGACGGCCGTGCCGGAGCGCGTGTGGGCGTGCGCGCTGGCCGTGGTCGTGGGCCTCACGCTCACCGGCTTCGTGAGCGCGCGGCTGGGCAACGCGCAGGTGGGGCGCGCGATCGCGCGCAACGTGGGCGTCGGCGCCCTCACCATGCTCGTCACCTACTTCGTGGGAGTGCTGTTCGGCACCACGATCGGCTAGCAGCTAGTGCACGCCCTTCATCAGCTTTTTGATGAACGGGATCAGCGCCAGCAGGACCAGGCCGATCACGATGGCCACGCCGCCGATGATCAGGAAGTACGGCGTCTCGTCGTGCACGTCGTAGGACTCGGCGAGCTTGCCCGACATCGCGGTGCCCAGCGAGACCGACAGGAAGTTCAGCGCCACCATCTGCGTCCGGAACGCCTGGGGCGCGAGCTTCGTCGACAGCGACAGCCCGACCGGCGACAACATCAGCTCCGCGATCGTGAACACCAGCAGGATCCCGGCGAGCGCGATCAGCGGGCTGCCGTTCACACCGGTGCCGGTCATCGGCAGGAACAGCAGGAACGCGAGACCCATCAGCACCGTGCCCAGCACGAACTTCATCGGCGTCGACGGCTGCTTCGGCCCGAGCTTCGTCCAGATCGCGGCGACGATCGGCGCGAAGATGATGATGAACACCGGGTTGATCGAGTTGACCCACGACACCGGCATGTCCCAGCCGAACAGGTTCCGGTCGAGGCGCTGGTCGCTGTAGACCGAGACGACCGTGGACTGCTGCTGGTACAGCGAGAAGAACGCGGCGCTCGCGATGTACATCGGGATGAACGAGAACACCCGGCTGCGTTCGTCGGACGTGATCTTGCGGCTGGTCAGGATGACCACGAAGTACACCACCGAGATCGCGACAACCACGTAGACGACCACGTCGGCCAGGTTCGACGGCCCGACCACGCCGGACAGGATCAGCGCGACGACCGCGACCACGATCACCACGGCGACACCGATCGCCGTCCAGCGCTGCGAAGGCTGCAGCGGGTTCGGGATTTCCGACGCCTTCGCGCCGAGGTTCTTGCGGCCGAGCGTGTACTGGATCAGGCCGAGCGCCATGCCGATCGCGGCGAGCCCGAAGCCCAGGTGGAAGCCGACCTCCGACTGCGCGAGCCCGGTGAGCAGCGGGCCGATGAAGCCGCCCAGGTTGATGCCCATGTAGAAGATCGTGAAGCCGGCGTCGCGGCGCTCGTCGCCCTCGGCGTAGAGCGTGCCGACCACGGCGGTCGCGTTGGCCTTGAGGCCGCCCGAACCGATCGCGACGCACGCGAGGCCCACGCCGATGCCGGTCAGGCCCGGCAGCAGCGCGAGCGCGATGTGGCCGATCATCACGAGCACGGCGCTGTAGAACAGCGTGCGCTCGGAGCCGAGCAGGCGGTCGGCCACCCACGCGCCGATCACGGTGGCGAGGTAGACCGTGCCGCCGTACGCGCCGACGACGCCGAGCGCGTCGCCCTGGTCGATGCCGAGCCCACCCTGGTCGGCCTTGTAGTAGAGGTAGATGGCGAGGATGCCGAGCATCCCGTAGTAGGAGAACCGCTCCCACATCTCGACGCCGAAGAGGTTCGCCAGCCCTCGTGGGTGCCCGAAGAACCTCGTGTCGTGCTGGGCCTCGGTAGAGGTACTCACAACTGTCTCGTCCTTGTCCTAGACAACGTTGTCGTTTCCGATTCGCATGCTAGAAGGCGAGTCGGTGAACAGAACACCGGACCGGGTGTGGGGAGGGTCATCGAACGTCCGGGCCGGCTCGGACGGGCGCTAAAATGGCAGCAAGGTGCGCCGGGAAGTCTGGTCGGCGATGTTTGTGACGATTGCCGCACCTGGAGGACACCGCCCATGACCGCTTCCCGCCCGGCCCGCGCCGCCGCCGAGTTCGCCCGTTACCTGCGCACTGAGACCACCGGCGGGATCATCCTGCTCGCCGCCACGGCGGTCGCGCTGATCTGGGCCAACTCGCCGGCCGGTGACGTCTACCGGGCCGTGCGAGACTTCCACGTCGGCCCTGAGTTCCTGCACCTGAACCTGTCGATCGGCGACTGGGCGAAGGACGGGCTGCTCGCCTTGTTCTTCTTCGTCGCCGGGCTGGAGCTCAAGCGTGAGCTCGTGGTGGGCGAGCTCTCGCGCTTCAAGCAGGCGGTGCTGCCGGTGATCGCAGCCGTCGGCGGGATGGTCGTACCGGCGCTCATCGCGCTGGCGGTCGCCTGGGGCACGCCGGGGATCGATCGCGCGTGGGCGATCCCGGTGGCCACGGACATCGCGTTCGCGCTCGGCGTGCTCGCGCTGACGGCGTCGAACCTGCCGAGCAGCGCACGGATCTTCCTGCTTTCGCTGGCGGTGGTCGACGACCTCGGCGCGATCCTCGTGATCGCGATCGTCTTCACCACCGGGTTCAACCTCGTGGCCGCGGCCGTCGCCGTGGTGGCGCTGGCGGTGTACTGGTTCCTGCAGCACAAACGCGTGCGCACGGCCTGGCTGTACGTGCCGCTCGCGGTGGTCACGTGGGTCGCGGTGCACTCGGCGGGCATCCACGCGACCATCGCCGGCGTCGCGCTCGGGCTGCTCACGCGCGTGAAGCCCGACGAAGGCGAGGCCGAGGCGCCGGCGCTGCGGCTGGAACACCGGCTGCAACCGTGGTCGGCAGCGGTCGCGGTGCCCGTGTTCGCGTTGTTCGCCGCGGGGATCTCGATCAACGGGCACGCGTTGGGACAGGTCTTCACCACCACGTTGCCGCTGGCCGTCCTGTTGGGACTGGTGGTGGGCAAGTTCGTCGGCATCCTCGGGGCGAGCGTGCTGGCGGTGAAGCTGGGTGTGGCGGAAAAACCCACCGGCACGGGCTGGCGTGACCTGGCGGCGCTGGCGACGCTCGGCGGCGTCGGCTTCACCGTGAGCCTGCTGATCGCCGACCTCGCGCTCGACGAACCGGAGACCGAACTGGCCAAGGCGGCGGTGCTGATCGCGTCGGCGATCGCTTCGCTGGCGTCGGCTGCGCTGCTGCTGCGGCGCAGCCGGGCGCACGCTCGCGAAGGTTGATCCCCGACACTCCCGCCGGTCCGCCGCGCCTGGGGAACGGGTACGTGGCACGATGACCCGGTGACCAGCCCCAAACACGAACGCACCGGCCCCGACGGCGTGGGGGCCGTGCCCTACCTGCCCCTGTCGAGCGACGAGGAGGCCGCGGCGGCGGAACAGTCCATCGGCAAACTCGTCGGCGATGCCACCCAGCACCTGTCGACGCTGGTCAGGGCCGAGGTCGAGCTGGCGAAGTCGGAGCTGGTCGGCGAGATGAAGAAGGGGCTCAAGGGAGCCGTTTTCTTCCTCATCGCGCTCGCCGTGGGGCTCTACAGCTCGTACTTCCTGTTCCTGTTCATCGCCGAGATCCTGTCGGACTGGTGGGGCATCCGCTGGCCGGCGTTCCTCACCGTGTTCGGCCTGATGCTGATCACCACTGCCGTCACCGCGTTCCTCGGCTGGCGCAAGGTGAAGAAGCTGAAGGCGCCGGAGCGCACGATCGACAGCGTCAAGGAGACGGCCGCAGCGCTCAAGCCGCGTCGCGCCGCCGAAGACGACCTGCCCGCGACGCGTCCCTGACCCGGCACCAGGCTGGGTTACCAACCCGGCCAAAAGTAGGCCGCCCCCGTCACGTGACCGTTGCGACGAAGCCATTCGGCCGTGACTGTGGTCGGATTGGTAACGACAGGCACAGTCCGGCTGAAGCGGAGCCCGCAGTGCAGCTCACGCCCGACCCGTCGATCGTCCGGATCGACGGTCCGTGGACGCACCGCGACGTCTCGGCGAACGGCATCCGCCTGCACGTAGCGGAGCTCGGCGACGGACCACTGGTACTGCTGCTGCACGGTTTCGGCGAGTTCTGGTGGACCTGGCACCACCAGCTGCGCGGCCTCGCGGACGCCGGTTTCCGCGCCGTCGCCGTGGACCTGCGCGGCTACGGCGACTCCGACAAACCCCCGCGCGGCTACGACGCGTGGACGCTGGCCGGCGACGTCGGCGGCCTGATCAAGGCCCTCGGCGCCCGCCGCGCGCACCTCGTCGGCCACGCTTGGGGCGGCATGCTCGCCTGGACGGTCGCCTCGCTGCACCCCCGCCTTGTGTCCTCCGTGACGGCCGTCGGCGCCGCGCACCCGCTCGCCCTGAAGTCCGCCGTGCTGCGTTCGCCCCGCCGCCAGGGACGCGCGGCCGGGCACCTGTTCCGGTTCCAGGTGCCGATGGCGCCGGAGAAGTGGCTGGTGCGCGACGACGCCGCCAACGTGGAGTCGTTGTTCCACAGCTGGTCCGGCCCGGCCTGGCGGTCCTCTTCGGACTTCACCGACACGGTCGCCCGGTTCCGCCAGGCGATGCTGATCCCGGGCGTCGCGCATTCCGCGCTGGAGTACTACCGCTGGGCCTTCCGCGCCCAGTTCCGCGGCGAGGGCCGCCGCTTCACCGACGCCGTGGGCAAACGCGTCGCCGCGCCCGTGCTGCAACTGCACGGCGCCGTGGACACCTGCATCGTCCCGGAGACCGCACGCGCGTCCGTGCACTGGGCCGGGCCGCACGGCGAGCCCCGCGTCTGGCCCGGCGTCGGGCACTTCCCGCACCTGGAGGAGCCGGACCGCGTGACGAAGTCCGTTGTGGACTTCGTGAGCTGACTCAGCTCGCGCAGGCGCCCGTGCTCACGTTCGTCGTCTGCGACGGTGCCGCCGCGACCTCCGCGCGCACCTGTTCCGCGGTCAGGGTGAAGCCCGTGTCCGGATCTTCCACCGCCGCGCCGAAAACGACGCCGATCACGTCGCCGTCAGGGGTGATCATGGGGCCGCCGGAGTTGCCGCTGCGGATGCCCGCGCGGATGGTGAACACGTCGCGCTGCACGGTGTTGGCGTCGTAGATGTCGGGGCCGCGCAGGTTGATGCGGCCGCGCACGCGGGCGGCGGTGGAGGTGTACGGGCCGTCGAGCGGGTAGCCGAGCACAATGGCGTTGTCGCCGGCGCGCGCGGTTTCCTGAGCGAACGGCAACGTGGGCGCGGACAGGCCCGGCACGGCCAGCACCGCGATGTCGACCTCGGGGTTGAAGTACACGACGCGCGCCCGGTAGTCGCCGCGGGTGGACTCGATGCCGACCTCGTCCGTGCCCGCGACCACGTGCGCGTTGGTCATCACGCGCTGCGGCGCGATCACGAAACCGCTGCCCTCCAGCGATTTCGAGCACGACGGCGCGTTGCCGCGGATCTTCACCACGCTCGGGTGCACCCGGCGCGCGACCGCGCTGATGTTCATCGACGTGTCCGGCGGCGCGGCGTCGGCGGCCGGCGCCTTCTCGAACGGCGAGAGCGCCGACGGGAAGCCCGACGCGTCGAGCAGCTTGCGCAGGTCGCTCGGCAGGCCCTGGGCCTCGGCCGGCATCAGGTCGTTGACCTCGCCCAGCACGACCGACGAGTTGATCGACTTGGCGAGCCCCGGGATGGCCGACACGGTGGTGAGCGGGTTCGCGACGAGCCACGCCACCACGAAAACCGCCGCGGCCTGGACGATCGCACCCAGTGTCTTGTCCACTCCGGACAGCTTGTCGGGGTTGATCTTCTGGCGCAGCTTGCGCCCGATCCACACCCCGAGCGTCTCGCCGAGCACCACGAGGAACACCACCACGGCGAGCGCGAAGGCCACCTTCGCCACGGGGTTGTCGAACAGCTCGATCACGAACGGCGCCAGCTTCACGCCGAGCACCGCCCCGATGGCGACCCCGATCAGCGCGGGCAGCGCGACGATCACGCCCTGGAACGCCCCCGAAACAGCCGCCAGCACCGCCAGCACCAGCACGAGGACATCGACCCAGTTCACGCCGTCACTCCCCGCTCGCCTCTCCCCGCGCCACGTTGCGGGCCCGGTGTTCGGCCAACGCTACGTCAAGGTCGCGCACGTCGCCGGTGTCCCACTCGCGCTCCCAGCCGCCGAGCGAAAGCAGCACCGACAGCAGGCCGGCGGTGAAGCCCCAGATGAACAGGCCGTCTACGTCGAAGCCCGGCCCCTTCCACGACGCACCGCGCTTCTGGACCATGAACCGGTTCGCCGGATCGGCGAGGTCCGAGAGCGCAACGCGCGCGACGGCGGCCGTCTCGCCGAGGTCGACGGCGTGCACGGGCGAGGGCGTGTGCCAGTAGGCGAGCACAGGCGTCACGGCGAAGCGCGACACCGGCACGGGCAGCTCGGGCAGGATCGCGACCGGCAGGATGCCCGCCGGGTCCACGCCCGTCTCCTCCTCGGCCTCGCGCAGGGCGGTGCCGACGGGTCCGCCGTCGCCGTCCTCCGCGCCGCCGCCCGGGAACGCGACCTGGCCCGCGTGCGAGCCGAGCGTGTCGGCGCGGCGCTGCAGCAGCACGTCGGGACCATCGGCGCGTTCGCCGAAGAGGATCAGCACGGCGGCCGAGCGCGTGAGCGACTCGTCGACGGTGAAGCGGGTGAAGGTGCGGCTCTCGACCTCAGCGGACACCTTCACCAGCGGCCGCAGCCATTCGGGCACGGCTTCGGGGTCGACGAGGGGACCGGTCATGAGAAGTCCTTCACGGCTGCGCGCACCTGGTCGGTGCTGTCGAACGTGGGGGGGCTGGAGATGAACCGGACCTGCCCGTCGGGGGTCACGAGGTAGGACGCGGGCAACCTCGAAGGCACTTTGAGCGCGGTGCGGATCGGACCGGTCTGACCATCGCCGTCGTAGACCGAGGGCAGGTGGACGCCGATGCTCTGCAGCAAGCCGAGCCCGTCGGCAGCCGGGCTGGCGACCTGCACACCGAGCACGCGCACGGCGCCGGCCTCCGCGGCGTAGGTCTGCAGCACGGGCAGCTCGGTGCGGCACGGCACGCACCACGAGGCCCACACGTTCACCAGCGTCGGGCCGCCGGCGAGGACCTTGCCGACATCGACGCGCGAGCCGTCACCGAGGCAGTCGGCCTGGATACCGGACAGCTCGCCGACAGCGGGTCCGGGCGACGGCGGTGGGCAGGCCTGCAACGCGGCCTTCGCGCGTATGCCGGCGAGGTCACCGGTCGCCGCGGGCGCGTCCTTCGAGCCGCCGCGCGTCGTCAGCACGGCGACCAGCACCGCGACCACCAGGACCGCGACGCCGAGAGCCCATTTGGTGACCGTGGTCACCCGCGCGCCGCCAGCTCGAGGATGTGCTCACGCTCCTCGCCCTTGACGAGCTTCGCGGCGACCTCGAACTCCGTGGGTCCCAGTCCGTAGGACGGGCAGTCCTTCTTCAGCGGGCACGCGCCGCACGCGGGCTTGCGCGAGTGGCACACGCGCCGGCCGTGGAAGATCACGAGGTGGGACAGCATTGTCCACTCCTTGCGCGGGATCAGCTCTCCCACGGCGTGCTCGACCTTCACCGGGTCTTCCTCGGCCGTCCAGCCCCAGCGGCGCACGAGGCGGCCGAAGTGGGTGTCGACCGTGATTCCCGGCACGTCGAACGCGTTGCCGAGCACGACGTTGGCCGTTTTGCGCCCGACCCCGGGCAGCGTCACGAGGTCGTCGAGCTTCTTGGGCACCTCGCCGTCGAAGCGCTCCACGAGCGCCGCGCCCAGCCCCATCACCGAGTTGGCCTTGGCCCTGAAAAACCCAGTGGGCCTCAGGAACTCCTCGAGTTCGGTGCGATCGGCACCCGCATACGCGGCCGCCGTGGGATAGCGCTTGAACAACGCGGGCGTGACCAGGTTCACCCGCACGTCGGTGGTCTGCGCGGAAAGCACCACCGCGACCAGGAGTTCAAGCGGATTCGTGAAGTCCAGCTCGGCTTTCGCGTCGGGATACACCTCGTCGAGGCAACGCTTCATACGCCGGGCGCGTCTCACCAAGGCGAGCCGGCTTTCACCGGCGCCCTCGCGGGGGGCGTTCGTGACGGCAGGTGGCACCCCGATAGCCTACGGGCGCGTCGGACGAGCCGGGCGGGAGCACCCGCCGGTGGACGGCCGACACGCCAGAGCACCACCTCGGCGCACCGTGTGCCGCGAGGAGCGAGGATCTGGAGTCGATGCTTACTTTCCGTAGTGGATGTGTGTCATGACCGCGTGGTTCGTGATTCTGGTCCCGCTGGTGATCATGTTCTTCGCTCTCTTCATGGAGCGGGTGGAAAGCCGTCTCAAGCACGTCGCGGTGCAGGAGAACGAGGTCGAGGAGTTCCTGGAGCAGGCTCAACCCAACGAGGTCAGGGCCCTTTACGGCCACGGGATCGGCCGTGCTCTGGAGCTGTTTCGGCTCCGCAGGCTGGGCGGACGGGCAGCCAGGCTTCGCGCGCGACGCGTGCGGAGTTAGGCTCCCTGTTCGTGCGAGATCGTCTCCGGCTGCCGCGCCCCGCGCGGCGAGCCGACGGGCGATCTCGCCGACACGCCCTAGACTGACGCGAAAGTGATCGGCGACACGGCCTTCGACCTGCGAAGGAAGTGATCGTTTCTCGACGAGGAGGCACCCGAGGTGGACGAAACCCTGGCCCGTGCGGGCATTTTCCAGGGTGTTGAGCCTGCAGCCGCTGAGGCTCTGGCCCAGACCTTGGAATCCGTGGAGTTCCCCCGCGGCCATGTCATCTTCAGCGAGGGTGAGCCGGGCGACAAGCTGTACATCATCCAGTCCGGCAAGGTGAAGATCGGCCGCAAGTCGCCGGACGGCCGCGAGAACCTGCTGGGCATCTTCGGCCCGTCGGACATGTTCGGCGAGCTGTCCATCTTCGACCCGGGCCCGCGCACGTCGAGTGCGACCACGGTCACCGAGGTCCGCGCCGTCACCATGGACCGCCCGGCCCTGCGCCAGTGGATCTCGACGCGGCCGGAGATCGCGGAGCAGCTGCTGCGCGTCGTGGCCCGCAGGCTGCGCCGGACCAACAACATGGTCGCCGAGCTGATCTTCACCGACGTGCCCGGCCGCGTGGCGCGCGCGCTCCTTCAGCTCGCGCAGCGCTTCGGCAGCCAGGAGGCCGGCCTCCTGCGCGTGACCCACGACCTCACGCAGGAGGAGATCGCCCAGTACGTCGGCGCCTCCCGCGAGACCGTCAACAAGGCCCTCGCCGACTTCGCCCACCGCGGCTGGCTGCGACTGGAAGGCAAGAGCGTCCTCATCCTGGACCCGGAGCGCCTCGCCCGCCGCGCGCGGTAATTTGTCTGAGTTGTCTGCCTCGGCTCCGCCGAGGCGTGCGGGAGCGCTTCAAGCCGACTTCTTCCCTCCCGGTTTTCGCGCGGCCCAGGGGCCGCGC